>DATARE010000280.1:0-2645 GCA_036264295.1 Micropepsaceae bacterium
TCGTTCCCGCACGAATATTCCGGCTATCGGCATGTCTCCGAAGAGGGCCCCCGCAAAGCGTTCGAAAAGGATTGGGGCGTCACGCTCGATCCGGAACCGGGCTTGCGCATTCCCAACATGTTCGACTCCGCCATCGATGGCACATTCAAGGGCCTCTTCTGCCAGGGCGAGGATATCGCGCAATCCGATCCCAACACGCATCATGTGACCGCTGCGCTTTCCGCGATGGAATGCCTCGTCGTCCACGATCTTTTCCTGAATGAGACCGCGGCGTACGCGCATGTGTTCCTGCCGGGCGCCTCTTTCCTGGGAAAGGACGGCACCTTCACCAATGCGGAGCGGCGCATCGGCCGCGTGCGCAAGGCGATTCCGCCGATGGCGGACTTCGCCGAATGGGAAGTGATCATGAAGCTTTCCGCCGCGCTGGGTTATCCGATGCATTACACGCACCCATCCGAAATCATGGACGAGATCGCGCGTCTGACCCCGACCTTCGCGGGCGTCTCCTACGCCAAGCTCGACGAGCTGGGCAGCGTGCAATGGCCGTGCAACGAGAAAGCGCCGGAAGGCACGCCGGTCATGCATATCGGCGGCTTCGCGCGCGGCAAGGGCAAATTCGTGCTCACCGAATATGTGCCGACGGACGAACGCACCGGCCCGCGTTTCCCGCTGCTGCTGACCACCGGACGCATCCTCTCGCAATACAATGTCGGTGCGCAGACGCGGCGGACGGAAAACAATGTCTGGCACGATGAGGACATCTTGGAGATTCATCCGCACGATGCGGAGAACCGCGGTATCAATGACGGCGACCGCGTTGCATTGATCAGCCGCGCCGGCGACACCTCCATGCGCGCGCATGTCACCGACCGCGTGCAGCCGGGCGTCGTCTACACAACCTTCCACCATCCTGAATCGGGCGCAAACGTCATCACCACCGACTATTCGGACTGGGCGACCAATTGTCCCGAATACAAGGTGACCGCGGTCGAGGTCAGGCTGACCAATCGGGAATCGCGCTGGCAGGAAGATTACGAGCAATTGCAAAAACGCCAGCGCATCGAAACGGTGGCAGCAGAATAATGTTGTCTACGTCGATGGATACGCTGGTCCGCATGGCGAACCAGATCGCGGACTTCTTCAAGATTCAGCCTGCCGATAAAGCAGTTGAAGGCACGGCCGATCACATCCGAAAATTCTGGGATCCGCGCATGCGCGCCATGATGACCCAGCATCTCGCCCATGGCGGCGCAGGGCTCAATCCCATCGCGCTGCAGGCGACGCAGCTTGTGTGCAAGCCGGCCACGAATATTGGCACCGGCGGTCACTCGTAAGATTGGAATTCAAGGGGAGAAATCTGATGGCTTACAAAATCCTGCTCATGGGGGCGTCCTACGGTTCGCTGCTCGCATCCAAGATCCTGTTCGGCGGGCATTCGGTTCATCTGGTGTGCCTGCCGGCAGAGGCCGACCTGATCAATGCCGAAGGCTTCCGCGTGCGCCTGCCCGTCAGGGGCCGCAAGGAGCAGATCGAGATCGACTCGCGCAAATTGCCGGGCAAGGTGAGCGCCGGTGGAACGGCGGGCGTGAACCCCAAGGATTATGACCTCGTGGGCCTCGCCATGCAGGAACCGCAATATCGCTCGCCGGGCGTGCGCGAGCTGCTGGACGCCGTGGCCAAGTCACGCGTGCCCTGCATGTCGATCATGAACATGCCGCCGCTGCCCTATGTGCGGCGCATCCCCGGCTTGAACCATGATTTGCTGAAACCCGCCTACACCGATCCGACGGTGTGGGACAGTTTCGATCCGGAGACCTTGACGCTGTGCAGTCCCGATCCGCAAGCGATCCGTCCGCCGGAGGAGAAGGTCAATGTGCTGCAGGTGACGCTGCCGACCAATTTCAAGGTCGCGCGGCTGAAGGACGAGAAGAGCACGGCCATTCTGCGCCAGCTCGAAAAAGACATCGAAGCGATTCGCTTCGATGCGCCGGAAGGCAAGATCGAATTGCCGGTGAAACTGCGGGTCTATGATTCCATCTTCGTGCCGCTCGCCAAATGGGCGATGCTGCTCGCCGGCAATTATCGCACAGTGACAAAAGACGGCATGCGGACCGCGCAAGAGGCCGTGCACAGCGACATCGAGACTTCGCGCTCGGTCTACAATTTCGTCAACGATCTGTGCATCAAGCTGGGCGCCAATCCCGACGATCTGGTGCCGTTCGAGAAATATGCGGCCGCCGCGCAGAGCCTGACGCGTCCGGCATCGGCGGCGCGCGCGCTGCAGAACGGCGCGCCCAACATCGAACGCGCCGACAAGCTGGTGCAGCTCATCGCCAAGCAGAAGGGGCTGAGCCATCCAGTGATCGATGCGACCGTCGCGCTGGTGGATTCCCGCCTCGAAGCCAACCGCAAAAAGGCCGCCGCAGCTTAGATGGATTGAGGACAACCGATGAAGCTAACCGGAATCATCGCCACCGCTGCGATATTGTTCTTCGCCTTCCAAGCTTTGGCCCAGAAGGACAAGCCCGCCCCTCCGGATTGGATCACAACCACGAACAAGCCGTGCAAGGTTTGGAATCCCGAACCCCAGGCGGGCGAATCCGTGACCTGGTCGGGGCCCTGCAAAGACGGATTCGCGTCGGGAC
>DATARE010000295.1:0-3709 GCA_036264295.1 Micropepsaceae bacterium
ATAAGATACCCGCTCTGATAGCCCGCCTGCAGAATGCCCGAGACCAGACCGCGGCCTTTGGGCGGAATGCTTTCCATCGCCAGCGAGGCGCCGACACCCCATTCGCCGCCCATGGCCACGCCGAACAGCGCCCGCAAGATCAGCAGCTGGAGAAGATTTTGCGCAAAGCCCGAGGCAAACGCCATCGACGAATAGATCAGGATCACCACCGCCAGTGTCGGCCGCCTGCCATATCGGTCGGCCATGCGCCCGAAGATGAAGGCCCCGATGGGGCGCATCGCGAGCGTGAGAACCACCGCTACGGCGACCGACGGTATTTCCGTATTGAACTCCTTGGCGATATCGCGGAACACGAACACCATCAGGAAGAAATCGAACGCATCCAGCATCCAGCCCAGATAGGCGGCGGCAACGACGTTTCTTTGTTCCTTCGTCCAGCCGGACAGCGCTGCGATGGCCATGTGTCTCCCCTCGGGCTCAGCCCCTATCTTTGGTGTCATTCTTAGCCGGTTGGAGCCTGAGCGCCAGCCCTGGTTTCGGACCTGCGGTCAAATTTGGCGTGAGACGCCGTTTGGTCAAAGGGGCGGTTCGGTTACAGTGTCCGGCTTCCCAGAGGCTGGCGCCGCAATCATGGTCTATCTCAATCGGGCTGCGCGCCAGTTCCTTTGCGTGGCGCTGCTGGTATTCATGCCGGACGCGGCGATCTCAACAGCGGGCCTGGCTGCGCCCGCAGCGGAAAAAACAGACATGGCACAATGGGACCTTTCGGATCTTTACGCGTCGCCGGAAGCTTGGACGGCGGAATATGCCCGTGTGAAGAACGAAGCCCAGCAATTGGACGCGTATAAGGAGACGCTGGGGGACGATGCCATCCAAATGCGCCGGGCGCTGGATGCGATTGCCGGCGTCAACAAGGAATCAAGCCGCCTCTATGCCTATGCCAGCCTCAAAGCCGATGAGGATTTGTCGAACGCACCCAATCAAGAGCGCAAACAGCAGGCCGGTGCGCTCAATACGCTGATCGGCGAAAAAACCGCATGGCTCGCACCGGAAATTCTGTCGATCGGCACGGCCAAGATCCACGGCTTCCTCGCGGCCGACAAGGAGCTTGCGGCTCGTCACGACGTGTTCCTGAACAATATCCTCCGCGCCGCACCGCATACGCTCGGGCTGGAGGCGGAATCGGTGTTGGCTGCGGCGGGCGATGTGCTGCAGCAGCCCGACGCGGTCTATGGTCAGCTCGCAAATTCCGATCTGCCCTATCCGGAGATAAGCCTGTCGGATGGGACGAAGGTCAGGCTGGATCAGTCCGCTTATGAGAAATACCGTCAATCGCCGAACCGCGCCGACCGCAAGCTGGTGTTCGATTCGTTCTGGGGGACGTGGAAGAATTTCGAAAGTTCGGACGGCGCGATTCTGACGGCACAGATCATGGGCGATGTCTTCGTCGCCAAGACACGCAAACAGCCCAACGCGCTGGCGGCCGCGTTGTTTCCCGACAACATGCCCGAAGACGTCTATCGCATGCTGGTGGCCCAGGCGAATGCCGGTCTGCCGACGCTGCATCGTTATTTCCGGCTGCGCAAGCAGTTGCTCGGCATCAAGGACGAGCTGCAATATTACGACATCTATCCAACCATGTTTCCGGGCCGCAACGTTCCGAAATTCTCGGTGGCCGATTCCGAGACGCTGTCATTGCAGGCCCTTGCTCCCTATGGCGGCGAATATCTGGAGCTTTTGAAACGCGGTTTCGCCGGCAAATGGATGGATCCGAACCCGCGCGCGCACAAGGCTTCCGGCGCCTATATGAACGGTTCGGCCTATGATGTGCATCCCTATCTGCTGCTCAATCACAATGACGATTATGGCGGGCTTTCCACCTTTGCCCATGAATGGGGCCACGCCGTCCACACGCTTTTGACGGTCAAGAACCAGCCCTATGAGAAGGCGAACTACTCCACCTTCATCGCCGAATCCGCGTCGATCGCCAATGAGATGCTGCTGAACGACTACATGGTCGCCCATGCCAAGACGAAGGAGGAGAAACTCTATTATCTCGGCGAAGGTCTGGAATCGATCCGCGGCACGTTCTTCCGCCAGGTGATGTTCGCCGAATTCGAACTCGCCATCCACGAGACCATCGAGCGGGGCATGCCGCTATCGGGCGCGCGCATGACGGATATCTATTGCGGCCTGTTGAAGAAATATCATGGCGAAGCGGAAGGGATCATGCATGTCGATCCCACCTATTGCATCGAATGGGCTTTCGTTCCGCATTTCTTCTACAATTTCTATGTCTATCAATATGCGACGTCGATGGCGGGTGCGGCCGAATTCACCGATGCCATCGTCACGGAAGGCCGCCCGGCGGCCGAACGCTTCCTGACCATGCTGCGGGCCGGCGGTTCCGATTATCCGTATGAAATCTACAAGCGCGCCGGCATCGATATGGCGAGTGCGGCGCCCTATCAGGCGCTGGTTGCGCGCATGAACCGCATCATGGACGACATCGAATCATTGCGAAAATAGCGAATGGCGAATGGCGAATAGCGAATGGCGAATGGCGAATGGCGAATGGCGAATGGCGAATGGCGAATAGAAGGATCTATTATTCCACTCACCACTCACCACTCGCTATTCGCCCTCATCTCTCGCCACTCACTGAATTCCATAGGTCATCGTCACATTGACGGTGACGCTTTCCTCGCCAATGGCGACCGGCGGCGGTGCTGCCGCGAGAGCCGCGCGCGCTTCGAACCGGGGCGCCGGGGTGAACACCGCGCCTTCCTGAATCGATAGCAGCGGGCCCAGATTGACACCGGCGGCCATCGCCAGCGTCTTGGCTTTCGCCATCGCATTGGCCACCGCGAGGCTGCGGGCGCGTTCGGCAAGCGGTTTGGGGTTGGCGATTGAGAACGCGACTCCGCCCAGCTGATTGGCCCCGCTCTTCACCAGCGCATCCAGCGCGGCTCCGAGCTTGGACAAATCTTCGACGATGATGCTGGCCTGGTTCGAGACCTGATAGCCGACGATATTGCGCGGTTCGGGCGCATCGGGACGGAATGGCGGATATTGCGGCTGGACGGAAAAATTCGAGGTCTGAATCTTGTTGTCGGGAATGCCGAGCGTCTTCAGCGCCGCGAACACGCGGTTCATCGCGGTGCTGTTGGCGGCCAGCGCCGAAGCCGCGGTGGGCGCCTGTGTCAGCACCCCCGCTGACAGCCGCGCCTGATCCGGTTTGCCTGTGACGTCGCCCTCGCCATTCACGACAATGGTGCGGGTCAGGCTTCGTGCCTCCGCCGCGTAACCGGCGGTGGCGGTCAATCCCATCGTGCTGAAAGCCGCCAGAGCAAACGCGATGGCGCGTGCAGCCGGCGGAAAGCATCTGTTCATGGCGAACCTCATTTGGGTCGCGTCAGCAAAACCGCCAATCGCGGCCTTTGTGGGGCTAAGATGGGGTGCATTTCGGGACGGCTTGGCGGAAGCGGGGGCGGCCTGCTATCAACCCGCACCCTTTTCAGGGCCTGTAGCTCAGTTGGTTAGAGCCGGCCGCTCATAACGGTCTGGTCGCTGGTTCGAGTCCAGCCGGGCCCACGCCTTCTCGCTCTGCTCGTCGTCGTGACCCCTGGCACGTTTTCATTTTTCTGTCCGTCCTCGTGTCTCGTACTGCGGGCGGACGGGCCGAGCCCACTTTCTGGGTGCTGTTCGT
>DATARE010000525.1:0-27073 GCA_036264295.1 Micropepsaceae bacterium
GCTGGACAGGATCGTCCCCCCGGCACGCAGATAAAGATCGTCGGAGAGCCCGATTGCCTCGCCCGCCTGCGTCTCGACATATACGCTGTGGCCGCGCGCCGTCAGTTCGCGCACCGCCGCCGGAATCATCCCGACGCGATATTCGTTGTTTTTGATTTCCTTCGGCACACCGATCTTCATGTGCGTGGACCTTTATCGCTGTGCGGTTTCGAGCTACCCGACGGCGCAAAATACCCCATCGGCGCCGGAGGAAAATCCGTTACAATCGACTAGAATTAGCATCTCGCATCGAATCACGCGAATGAGGGGTAAAGGGTGAGCGACGGTGACAGGCCCTCTTTCTGGCAAACGCTGCCCGGCATCCTGACGGCCATTGCCGGCGTCATCACGGCCGTTACCGGACTGATCGTCGGCATCGTGCAAACGGGACTGCTCAAACCATTGCGGACCGAAGCATCGATCACCGCAAACCCGTCGGGGTCTTCCGCACCTGGAGCGCCCACAACAACCAACCCAGCCACACCACAGTCCGAGCCAACGGCTCCCTCCGCTCCCGGAAACACTGCCGGAGCATCCGCCAGCACCGTAGCACCCTCATCGTCTGTGGCGTCGCTAACGGGACCGCATATCGATCTGCTGGCCTCCGAAAATGGCGGCCATCTGGTTGCCGCCTCCGGAGACAATTGGAAATTCACGATCGACGGGGACGAAACGTACCATTGCTGCTACTACCCCAAGCAATATGGCGTTTATGCGTTCAAGGATGGCAAAGCCGCGAGCTTCGATATGTTTGGATCGTTCATTGACGCCGCGCGCCCCGACAATGTTCACGAGTTGGAGCTGGCGGTCGGAAACGACTCCCCGTTGGGAGAATTCAAACCCATCGCCAAATGCGAATTCCAGAATGTGAAGCTCTTCGAAACCCCGTATCAGGAATGCAAAATCCCCGCCATTCGCGCCAAATATATTAAGGTCACGATTCTGTCGACATTCGGATCGACAGGCGATTCGGCCTATCTGAACGAATTTCGCCTTATGGGCGTGATGAACTGATCAGCCTCGCTCCGATTGAATTCGTCAGCTCACACGTTCCAGAACGCTGCGCACGCCGTCCACCATGCGGCCGATTTCGCTTTCGCCGGCAATCAGCGATGGGATCAGCACAATCGTGTCGCCGCTGATGCGCACCACCATGTTCTCGTCGAAGAATGCCCGTTGCAGTGCGTCGTAGCCGCGTTTGCCGACGGCCTCCGGTATCGGCTCCATCTCGATGGCGGCGGCAAGGCCCACGCTCCGGATATCCACGAGGTGGGGAGCGCCCTTCAAACCGAACACCGCGTCGCGGAATTTCGGCTCCAGCTTCAGCGCGCGCTCGAACAGGCCTTCGTCACGATAAAAATCCAGCGTCGCAAGGCCGGCTGCGGCCGCCAGCGGGTGGCCGGTGTAGGTGTAGCCGTGGAACAAATCGATGGCGTAATCGGCGTCTGGAACGAAGGCATCGTGGATCTCCTTTTTCACCAGCACGCCGCCCATCGGAACCGCGCCATTGGTCACCCCTTTCGCGAAGGTGATCATATCGGGCACCACGCCGTAGCGCTCTGCGGCGAATCCGTAACCGAGCCGCCCAAAACCGGTAATCACTTCGTCGAAAATGAGAAGAATGCCGTGCGCATCACAGATTTGGCGCAGGCGCGGCAGATAGGACTTGGGCGATGCAAACACCCCGCCCGACCCTGCCATCGGCTCCACGAATACCGCGGCGATCGTGTCGCCGCCCGCCTCAGCGCAAATCGCTTCCAATGCGTCGGCATAATGGGCGCCACCTTCGGGTTCGCCCTTGGTGTAGCGGTCGCGTGCCGCATCATAAGGCAGCGGCAGGCGATATTCCGTACCCGGAACGAGCGGGCCGAAGCCTTTTTGGTTGTTGGGAAGCCCGCCCAGCGACATGCCGCCGAAATTGACGCCGTGATAAGACCGCGCACGGCTGACGAAACGGTAACGGTCGCTTTTGCCCTTTGCCGCGAAATAGCCGCGGGCGATCTTCATTGCCGTATCAACGGCCTCCGATCCCGAATTACAGAAGAACACGTTCTCCAGGCCGCGCGGGGCCAAAGCGGCAATGCGTGCCGCGAGCGTGATGACCTTGGGATGGCCGAAATGGAAGGAGGGGGCGTAGTCGAGTTCGGCGGCCTGTGCCTGAATCGCCGCCACGATGGATTTTTGCGCGTGCCCCGCATTCACGCACCACAAGCCCGAAATACAATCGAGAATTTTGCGTCCCTGCGTGTCCCAATAATGCATGCCCTCTCCGCGGACGAGCAGCCGCGGCCGTTCCTTGAACGAGCGGTTGGGCGTGAACGGCATCCAATACGATTGCAAATCATTAGGATTCGCCGGCGAGTCGTCGAGCACGCTTGATCTCCGCTTCATGAAAGGGAGGGCAGTGTCGGTAAGTGGCCCGGCTGCGTCAACCTTCAAACACGGCGAAGCCGCCGCACTTGCGTGCGACGGCTCCGGTTGCATTTGCGTCTTAGCGATACCAATCGTGATCCCGATCCCAGCGGGGATGATCACGATACCACCTCAGATCATGGTGAAAGCGGCCATAGTCGTGCGGGTAGCGGTAAAAGTGGCGATGATGGTAGCGGTCATAATAATAGCCGCGGTCCATTTGGATACGCGCGCCATCCGGGCCTACCACAAAACCAAAACTCGTGGCGGCGTTTGCCGCGCCGACACCGGCCCCCGCCAAGGCCAACGCAACGATCGCACCTTTGATCAGCGTTTTCATTGTTTTCTCCTTTCGATGCGCCGGTAATTCCGGCTTGGGCTGTTCAGCCCTCGAAAGAACAACGCGGCGCATCTTTGGCTGTTCCAAGTCAGCCCAATCCACCGTTAATCAGCGGCGATACCAGCGGTCTCGATCGCGCCAGCGCTCGCGATACCCGTAATAGCCATAAGGCCGATAGTAAGGACGGCCATAGTAGTAGCCGTATGCTGGAGCGGGCCTGAAGCAGTATCCGGGGCGATAGGCATAAGGCCTGTAGCAGGGATCCGCGCGGTAATAGCCGCCATAATAGGGTCCGGTCCCGAAGGAGAATCCGAAGGACGCTGCAGCATCTGCGGGTGTTGCAGCCGCCACCCCAAGAGAGGCCAAAGCTAGGGCTCCTAGGGCCGCTTTTGCGAAAGTTTTCATGACTGACTCCTCAATTCCCTCCTGAGTGGGGACCGGGGCCTAGACCCCGGTCCTTTACATAGAAAACGTGCGAGAAATCGGCATGTTCCACAAGGATTTCAAACGCTTAAAGCGAAATGGCTAGCGCCCGTGATGACCTCCGCCGCGCTCCCCGCCGCCATGCCCGCCGCCGCCATTGCCGTGTTGGCCGCCATTGCCACCATGGAAGCCTCCGCCCGAATACCCGCCTGCTCGCGGGCCTCCGGCCTGGAAGGTTTGGCCACCAAACCGCCCGCGGAATGAACCATTGTTGGTCGCGACGCCGGGCTGCGCAAAGGCCCTGCCGCCAGCTTCATGGCCCTGAAAATTTCCGCCGCCGAAACGTCCGCGGAAAGCTTCACCACCGGATGAGCGATTTTGTGGTGCCACGAAATTGGAGCCATTGTTGCGGCCGCCAAATTCACCGCCTCCGAATCCGCGCCCGGCGAATTCCCGCCCGCCAGATTGGCGATTGGTGAATTCGCGCCCGCGGAATCCGTCACCGCCGCGGTTGAAATTGCCGCCACCGTTAAAGCTGCGTCCGGCGAACGCCCCGCCACGATAGGCTTCGCGTCCATTGCCTCGGCCTGCGAATTCGTTGTGATGAATGGGGCCGTTCCAACGCATATTGCGTCCCCAATCGATCCGTCCTGGACGAGCTCCGCGCCATTCGTCATGACGCCAGCGGCCATTCAACCAGAACAGACGATCGCCGCCGAAATCGCGATAATAGATCGGACCGCTATACCAGAGGCCGCCGACATAAACCGGCTCCTGCCAGATTTGGTAGGTGCAATAATCCGGCGGATATCCCCATGGCGGATCGTAGTAATCGCAAGCATAGGGATCAGCGTATGCGTCTTCATACGGATCGGCGTAATAGGGATCGGCATACGGATCTGATTCGTAATAGGCGCCATAACCAGGGCCGCCGACGCCGACATACGCACTCACCTGCGCTTTTGCGGGAGCCGATATGGCGATTGCCGAACTCGCCAGAGCGAGAGTAGCAAACACGGCTTTGGTAAGTCTCTTCATAGGGTCCTTCTTTCTACCCACCAGTTGACGCAAATATGGCGGGAGCGCGCTGAACCCAGGATGAATGCCCAGTTAATGCGTCATCCAGGAAGCGAATGTTGAATCAGTACGGTACACCCAAGCCGTCGCAGAGAAATTTCACCAGCGGGCTCATCGCCTTGAAAGCATCGGCCACTTCGCCAACGAAACCGGGCGATTGCGCCGCTTTGACCGGCAGCTCCCGCGTTGCAACAAAGCTTTTGCGCTTGATGTCCTCGATGAGAACATGCGCGGGGTCGAAGCCGCGCGGCGGCCGTGACAATTTTTGGCCTTCGACACCGCCGAACGTCTTCACGAATGTCGAGTTGCCGACGATCTTCTTCCATTCGCCGGGGCGCGAGGCAATCCGTTCACGGATTTTCAGCAACGCGCCGGGATCGGGCATCCACAGACCGCCGCCGAAAAAGACCTCGTCCGGCGCAATATGCACATAGAAGCCCGGCGCGTGGACGTCCCGCCCCAGACGGTGGCGGAATTGGCAAGCGGCATGCTCTTTATACGGACGTTTATCGCGGCTAAAGCGGACGTCGCGATGGATTCGAAACATGGAGCCGCCATGCGGCCGAGGGTCGGCGACGAATTCCTTAGAGATAGACGCGAGTTGCGGCGCGATGGCGGCGATGAAATCGGACATCGCGCCCTGCACGATTTCGCGAAAAGCCGGCTTATTGGCTTCGAACCAGGCGCGGTCGTTGTTGATCTTCAATTCGCGAAAGAAAGCGAAGAACGGCTTGGGAAAACAATTGAATTCGGCCATCGGGATCTCCAGGTCGCGCGTAGATCGTAAAAGCGCTGCCATGGGCTGAGCCATAGCGAAAAGCCCGGTTTTCTGCTCAGGCGCTCTTGACGCTTTCCGGTCGCGCGCCTATTTACCCGGCGCAGGGTTAGCACTCAGCCCGATCGAGTGCTGCCATGCCTTTGGATCGCTGGGGCAAAATGCCCTAACCCGCTGAATCATTTAATTTTTCGAGGAGATATCAATGAAATTCCGTCCTCTTGGCGACCGCGTGGTCGTCCGCCGCGTGAAGGAAGAGCAGAAAACATCCGGCGGCATCATCATCCCGGAAACCGCCCAGGAGAAGCCGCAGGAAGGCGAAATCATCGCCGTCGGCCCGGGCGCTCTCGACGATACCGGCAAGCGCGTTCCCCCGGAAGTGAAGCCGGGCGATTTTGTGCTGTTCGGCAAATGGTCGGGCACCGAGGTCAAGATCGATGGCGAGGAGCTCCTGATCATGAAGGAGTCCGACATCATGGGCATCGTGGAAGGCCGCATGGCCGGCAAATCCGGCGGCAAGAAAGCCGCCTAAAGCGCGAATAGCGAATGGCAAGGTAGCGAATAGGATTGCCTATTCGCCATTCGCTACTCGCGATTTCGGCCTCTTCAATTCAACAGCATTCAGGAGACTCAAGACTATGGCTGCTAAAGACGTAAAATTCGGCGCCGACGCGCGCGAAAAGCTGCTTCATGGCGTGGACATCCTCGCCGAAGCGGTGAAGGTGACGTTGGGTCCCAAGGGCCGCAACGTCGTGATCGATAAGAGCTTCGGCGCCCCCCGCACGACCAAGGACGGCGTGACGGTGGCCAAGGAAATCGAGCTCGGCGACAAGTTCGAGAACATGGGCGCGCAGATGGTCCGCGAAGTCGCGCAGAAGACCAATGACGCCGCCGGCGACGGCACCACGACGGCGACGGTCCTCGCCCATGCCATCGTGCGCGAAGGCTCCAAGTCGGTGGCCGCCGGCATGAACCCGATGGATCTGAAGCGCGGCATCCAGAAGGCGGTGGAAGCCGTCGTCGCGGATCTGAAGAAGCGCTCCAAAAAGGTGAAGTCCAACGACGAAATCGGCCAGGTCGGCACGATTTCCGCCAATGGCGACAAGGAAGTCGGCCAGATGATCGCGCAAGCGATGGCGAAGGTCGGCAATGAAGGCGTGATCACGGTCGAGGAAGCCAAGAGCCTTCTGACCGAGCTGGAAGTCGTCGAAGGCATGCAGTTCGACCGCGGCTATATCTCGCCCTATTTCATCACCAACGCCGACAAGATGGTCTGCGAGATGGATGAGCCCTACATCCTCATCCACGAGAAGAAGCTCTCCTCGCTGCAGCCGATGCTGCCGATCCTGGAAGCCGTGGTGCAGGCGGGACGTCCTCTCCTCATCATCGCCGAGGAAGTGGAAGGCGAAGCGCTTGCCACGCTGGTGGTCAACAAGCTCCGCGGCGGCCTGAAGGTCGCGGCGGTGAAGGCACCGGGCTTCGGCGATCGCCGCAAAGCCATGCTGGAAGACATTGCCATCATTACCGGCGGCCAAGTGATCAGCGAAGACCTCGGCATCAAGCTCGAGAACGTGAAGGTCAACATGCTGGGCTCCGCCAAGCGGGTGCGCATCACCAAGGATGACACCACGATCATCGACGGAATCGGCAAGAAAGCCGACATCCAGGCGCGCGTTGGCCAGATCAAGCAGCAGATCGAAGAGACCACCTCCGATTACGACAAAGAGAAGCTGCAAGAGCGGCTGGCGAAATTGGCCGGCGGCGTTGCGGTGATCCGCGTCGGCGGTGCGACCGAAGTCGAAGTGAAGGAGAAGAAGGATCGCGTCGATGACGCGCTCAACGCCACCAAGGCGGCGGTAGAGGAAGGCATTCTTCCCGGCGGCGGCACGGCGCTTCTTTACGCCACGAAGGCGCTGAACGGCCTTAGCGGCGCGAATGAAGACGAAAACCAGGGCATCGCCATCGTCAAGAAGGCGATCCAGGCGCCGTTGCGTCAGATCGTCGAGAACGCCGGCATGGAAGCCTCCATCGTCGTCGGCAAGCTGCTGGAGCAGAAGTCGAGCACCTATGGCTTCGACGCCCAGAACGAGAACTATGTCGATCTCATCGAGTCCGGCATCGTCGATCCGACCAAGGTCGTGCGCATTGCGCTGCAGAACGCATCGTCGGTGGCAGCCCTGCTCATCACCACCGAGGCGATGATCGCCGACCGGCCGCAGAAGCCGGCGGCAGGTGGCGGCGGCGGCCATGGTCATGGCGGCGGCGGCATGGACGGAATGGACTTCTAATCCACGCGTCCACGTGGAAAATAGAAAAGGGCCGGGAGCAATCCCGGCCCTTTTTTTTGTGACGCCATGACTGTTTGCCGGTTTATCCGGCGCGCGGCCCGCCGCCGTGACCGCCACCACCGACGTGACCGCCGCCACCACCAAAATGACCGCCACCGCCGCCAAAATGGCCGCCGCCCCCAACGCGACCACCGCCACCAAAATGACCACCGCCTCCGACGTGACCGCCCCCGCCATGCCAGCCGCCATGACCGCCATGCCACCCACCATGGCCACCACCCCAATAGCCGCCGTCATAGAAGCCCAGACCAAAGCCGCTGCCGTAATAGGGGTACGGGTAGCTGTCGTAATAGGGATCATAGACTCCGCTATATCCGTAGCCGCCGGAGTAGCGGCCGTCGTAAGCGGCGTCATATGCGCAACCCGACAGCAGCCCCATTGCCACCACGGCGCCGAGCGCCGATGCAATTCGTCTCATTGTCGTTTTCCTTCCGATATCTCGCGAGCTGCAGCCGTTTCAAACAGGCATGCCAATGCTTGCTTTGTCAGGAAAGATATGGGGATCGCCGGGGCGCGATTATAGAAGATAAATCCGGCACCGCTTCACAGCTTCGTCAGCGCCCGTTCATCCGCCGTTCATCTTCGTACGCACGAACACACCAAGTCCGTGTACGGATTATATTCGTTATTGGCGGCGGAGCCGTCCTGCCCGGCCGCCCCCGTTTGGCGGCGCAGCATTGGGGGTCGGGTTGCTTGGCGCGGCTCCCGTGCGTGGCCCACCCGTTCTCGGGCCTGCCACACCACCCGCGCCGGGCATGACACCGCCGCCGCGCATACTCCCGCCCGGAGTGCCACCGCCGCGGCCCCCACCATTGAAACGACGCCCTCGTCCGTCGCGATTGAAGCGGTCGCGATAGCCGTTGCCATAGTCGTAAAAGCCGAAACCTAGTCCCACCGATGGGCCGTAATAGCCGTAATAGGGATCGAACACATAGCCGCCATATCCGCCATTGCCACCGTAGCCATAGGGATAGTCGCCGTACGGATCATAGGGATAGCCACCGTAAGCTCCGCCGGAATACGCAGGGTAGCCCGAATAGGGGCCGTAGTCGTAATCGGCCGCGCAACCCGCCAGCAATGTGAGAATAGCCGCAGCTCCGATCGCCGCTATGAGCCGTTTCGTCATTCCCGATCCTTACCATACCCGTTCATCGAATGCCGCAGGTTCGTATGGAGAAATCGCCGGTCCGGCATTCGGCTTCGCGGTTTCCTTCAGAAATGAATCACAACCCGGTGAAGCTGTGGCTATGATGGCGCGGACACAACTCTCGAGCCGCATATCGATGCACGCATTCGTCCGGCCGGCTGTCATTCTCTGCATTTTGTCGGCTTTGCTCACTGGCGAAGGCGCGGTGTCCTACGCACAACCCCTGCGCGCGGTCGATATCGAAGCAGAAGAGCAGCAGACGGAGGTGCTGATTGCGCAGGCCATCAATGCAGAACGCGCGCGCCTCGCGCCCGACGCCAAGCGGTTCTCCGACGATGCCGCGTTGCAACATATGGCCCACGACCGCTCTTATGCCATGGCCCATGGCGCGCCCTTTGCCCATGAGGATGAATCCGGCCGCTTCGTCGCTGCCGATATGGTGAAAAAGCAATTTGGACCTTATGGCGCCATCGGCGAGAACATCATGATGGAGCGCGATGCCGCGCGCGCTTTCGATCCGGAAGCCTTTGCCCGGCGGGCCGTGCGCGGGTGGATGAACAGCGAAGGGCACCGGGCGAATATTCTTTCAGGGCAATATGAGCGCGCCGGAGTCGGCGTGTCGATCAGCGGCTCCTATGCCTATGCCACGCAGCTGTTCTGGGGCCCGCCGCGGCGCGCCCACAATGGCGGCGAGCGCCGCCGTCCTTAATCCCTGTACGGATTATCGTACCTTCGCCTGCGCTTTGCGGCGACGCATGGCAAGCAGACCGAAAAATGCGGCCGCCATCATTGCGAGAGTGGACGGTTCAGGAACAGGCGTCGCCGAATCTTGCACCGGAACGAAAGGGCCCGGACCGTCTCCATTGCCGGGATCGTTTACCGGATCGAGCAATGGGCCATTGTCGGTGAAGGTCGGCGGATAATCGCCGCCTGGACCATCCGGCCAACCATCGCCCGAAGGATCGCTGTTGTCGGCGAACTCGTTCGGCCCGTCATTGCCAGAACCGTCCGATCCATCGGAATGGCCGCCGGTTCGCGGGCCGCCAGGGCCAAAGCCGAACGTGTCGATACCGCCGCCATTACCGCCATTACCGCCATTACCGCCGTTACCGCCGCTTCCACCACCACCGCCAAAGCCGCCGCCGATGAAGCTTCCGCCATAACCACCGTAACCGCCGTACCCTCCGCCTCCGCCATTGTTGTCGTGATGGTCTTCGGCGTGCTGTTCGCCGGCGCCCGGTGCGCTTCCGCCCGCGCGAACATTCTCCTGAGGCATATCGTTGCCCGGCCGCGGATGAGCCAAGCTCGCATGCGCCTCAAGCTGAAATGTGAAGCTCGCCGCCAAAACACCAACGCAGAGATACCGAAACCGCACGATGAAAACGTCCCGATGAATGCGGACGCGAAATTACGCGCGCCCTCACCGGCCAGCGAATGGTTTCGAAAATGTTGATTAATTTCGGCGAGTCTTCAGAAAATTTGTGCGCTAACGACACACGTATGTCGCGAAATGGGACAGATTCCATTCGCGCGGCCGCACGTCAGACCAAAGGCGCGGTAACATCGTTGAAAAGTTCGTCCACCGTGAAGCGCCGCGGAATCATTCCCGTGCGGAATGCGTAATCGATCACCACCTCCACATTGTGCCGATTGGCCTCCAGCCCAAACGGCGTGAACGCGGCATTGCGCGGCGATTCCTTTGCCGCGCGCTTGGACTCCGACATCAGGCGCCAGACTTCGCGCACGGCATCGGGATCGGACCGGGTGAGTTCTTCTTTCACGGCCACCATATGATTGATCTGGATGGCGCCATTGTGCTTGGCCTGCCAGGCTTTCGCCGCCGCATCCGGATCTGGGATCACCGTTTTCAGGCGCGGGTCATCGATAGGATCGGTCTGGATGGCATCGACGTCGCCGCGCAGCAGCATCTCCTTTAAATCCTGTTGCGGAATCATCGTGACATTCGGCGGGTCGCGCCATTCGGGCACGTTCGGCTTTTGCCAAGCAAACCATTTTATCTTGGTAACATCGACGCCGTAATCATCGGCCAAAATCCCGCGCAACCAGGACGGCGTCGTGGCTGTGAAGAGGCGCACCCCTACGCGCGCACCTTCGAGATCCTTGGGTTTCATCACGCCGCGGGTCGAATCATACATCAGGAAGGGATGCTGGAAACGGCTGAGATTCACCGCCGGAAGCAGAACGAGTTTGCGGCCATAGGTTTTCGCCTGCAGGAAGGTAATCAAGGACAGCTCGGAGACATCGAACTCCATGGCGACACTGCGAGCGAAGGCTGTCGCGGGGACCGCAACCGGCGCGAAATCGAGATTGACACAAGACGACTTCACGGCGCCCGTGTGCAGCGCGTGGGTGTGCGGATAATCGCCCATCATGGTCCAGAGCTTCTTGCCGCTGCACGTCGCGGGCGCCGCATGTGCATGATGCGCGAATGGAAGCGCTGCCCCCGCCGCGAGGAAGCCTTTGAGAACGTGCCGCCGTGTCGTCATTGCGTGCCCCTATTTCAATCCGCGTATGGTCCAGGGAAGAGCGTGAATGAATGCATCGGCTCCGGCCGCACCGTCAACGGCTTCGGGATAGGTGACCCGATATTTCACCATCCATTTGCCGCCCACCATCGGAAACAGACGGAGCTCGGAATGCACCTTCTGCACGCGTCCGAAAAAATCTTCGTTGTAGCGGAACGTGCTAAAGGCGCCGGGATAGGTGATACCGCCTTGGGCGAACGATGTCTCGCCGCCATCCACCAGTTCGGCACCCGGGTGCAATTCGACGATGCCTTGCTCTTCTTCATTGAAAAGTTGCTCGCCCAGCATGTACCAGGCCCCGATCAGATCTTCCTTCGGAAGCGATTGGGCCAATGCGCTGCCAATATCCGCGGGTACCGGGTACACATAGACGCTGATGACAGTGGTCGCGCCATCCTTGTCCTGGATATAGGTGGCGCTCTCGTCCGTGCGTTCGGAATTGTAGCTGATGATTTCATCGCGTTGGAAATCGCCGACCGATTCGGGAAACACCATTCCTGTCGCCGCCTGGGTATAGGGGCCAGTAACGTCAACCTCTCTAGGGTCGTTGTAATATTCGGCCCGCGCGAAAGCAGTGCTGCCCAACAACAACAATCCGCACAGCGCAAATTTCAAAACACCGGTACGCATTACCCCGCCTTTCAAGCCTTTCGCAACTGCACTCTAGCAGATGCCACGGCCGCCACGAGGGGCGAAAATAGGAACCAAGGCACCCACAGCGCCGTTGCTTTTAGGAAGTCGCGCGGGCATGGCGCTGCTGTGCCGCGCCCGCCGCCAAAACAAAGGAGAGTTGTCATGAGGAGCACCCATGTTGTGGGATTGGCTGCGGTGCTGTTGTCCGGAATCGCGCTGCCTGCATTGGCCGATTGGGACCACATCGGTTCGGTCGATTTCAGCTACCGCAACACCAACGACACGCAATACGGGAATTTCGGCGGACCTGTGGAAGCATTGGCGTTGCGGGCTCAGAATTCAGACGTGACCTGCCGTGACGTCACCGCCACGTTCGGCGATGGCGACAGAGCGGAAATATTCCACGGGTTCTTGCCACGCGGCCGGAACGTGGCGGTTGATCTGCCAGGTCGCAGTCATCTGATCCGGCGGCTGGATTTCAACTGCCATTCCATGGATCGTAATGGCGCGTCGGTGGAAATCGCCGCCGATGTCGGGCGCTACCGCGCGGAATGGCGGCGCAGTCCGGATTGGGATCGCACCTGGTCGCGGATGTTCCACTGGAACGACAACGACCGACAGGTGACAGGGCAATTGGACACGTCCGGATGGATCACGCTGGGCAGGGAGCGGTTCGAAGGCAGTTTGGATCACGGGAAGACCTTTGGCGGCTGGTGGGGCCGCAACGTGACATCCATCGCATTGCGTCCCACGGACGACGATGCGCGCTGCCGCAATGTCACCGTTACGTTTGCCAATGGCGACCGCAGCAATCTCAGACTCGGCAGCGGGGACATCCTGCGGGAAAACAGAATCACGATGCTCGATCTTCCGGGCAATCGTCGTGATGTTCAGCGCGTCGACATGGATTGCCATGCGGAGCACGGCAACATGGTGACGATGGAAATCTTGGCCAGCCGCTAATCGCGTCGGCTTATGCAAAAGGGGCCGGAAGTCCCGGCCCCTTTTTTACGCAAGGGGAATCATTTTTCGCGGGTGAATGCGCCAAGCCGGCATACATTCCCGCTCTGCGTTTTGATGAGTTGCGTGTTCGCGCAGATAAAATCTGTGTGAGCGACTTGGGTGAATCCGCCAGCGTCGAAACCCACGAGCGTCGGGCAATCGGCCGTCAGGGTGTTACGCCAGATTTTGCCGTCGCGCATGCGGTACAGAATCGTGCGTTTGTCGATGGCTTGAGTATTGTAGATTTCGGTTACATTGAGACAAACATTGCCGCCCGGCGTGTTCTGCGCCTGTACCGGCATGGCCGCGGAAAGCGCCAATGTCGATGCCGCAACGATCGCCGAGCCAAAAAGCCTAAGCGAACTCTTCATATTTTATTCTCCGTGAACTACCGCTATATCGCGGCGAATATCACCCTTCCTATAGACCAATGTACCACAAACCCGCGACAGAACAGGGCCCCTGTGGTAAAAGCGGGTTTTCGCTGGGCAGAGCGTCCGGCTGACCTTCGCGCGCCAAAAAGGGATCACTATGGCTGAGAAATATACCCTCCGGGTCAATGGAGTCGCCCATACGGTTGAGGCGGATTCGGATATGCCGCTGCTGTATGCTTTGCGAGACGATCTTGGTCTTTCCAACCCTCATTTCGGCTGCGGCTTGGCGCAATGCGGTGCCTGCACAGTGCATGTCGATGGGGTGGCAACGCGCTCTTGCGTCACGCCGATCGCGAAGGCTTCCGGTCATGAGATCACGACGCTTCAGGGCCTCGGCACACCCGAAAAGCCCCATCCGCTGCAGACCGCCTATGTCGAAGAGCAGGTCGTGCAATGCGGCTATTGCCTGAACGGTTGGGTGATGACGGCAGCGGCCTTCCTCAACAAGAACAAAAAACCGACCGATGATCAGATCCGGCAGGCACTGACGGGATTGAAATGCCGCTGCGGCACGCACACGGCAATCATGCGCGCTGTCAAAAGCGCCGCCGCGAAGATGGCGTGAGGAGAGCACCAATGAACGTGAAAACCCCCTCTTCCGTTTCGCGCCGCACCGTGCTGCAGGGCACCGGCGCACTCGTTGTCGCTTTCTCCATGGCCGATGCGGGCAGCGTTCTGGCCGCCACGGCCGGTGCGGATGGCAAGCCGCCGCTGTTGCCGACCGAACTTGATTCGTGGCTTTCCATCGCGCCGTCGGGCGAAGTGACCGTGTATTTCGGCAAGATCGATGGCGGCCAAGGCACCGACCTCGCCATGGCGATGATCGTCGCCGAAGAACTCGACGTGCCGATTAAGAGTGTCAACGTTGTGCAAGGTGACACCGCGCGCACTGTCAACCAGGGCGGCGCTTCGGGCAGCACCGGTGTGCGCTTCGCGGGTGCTGCGTTGCGCGTGGCCGGTGCCGAGGCACGGCGCGTGTTGCTGACCCGGGCCGCCGAAAAGCTGGGAGTCACGCCGGATCACCTCACCGTTACGGACGGCGTGGTTTCGGTGGTTGGCGATCCGGCGAAGAAGATCAGCTATGCCGAGATGATCGGCGGCGGCTATTTCCATTCGCAGATCGGCTGGAACAAGCAATATGGCAACCCGCTGGCGCTCACCTCGCCGGCCAAGCCCAAATCCTACAAGGACTACAAGCTGGTCGGCACTTCGCCGCTGCGCCCCGACGTCGAAGGCAAAGTGTTCGGCACCAAGCCCTGGGTGCAGGACATCCGCGTCGAAGGCATGCTGCATGGCCGCATGATTCGTCCGCCGATTGCGGGCGCATCGGTGGTGTCGGTGGATGAAAGCTCCATCGCGTCCATTCCGGGCGCGAAGCTTGTCCGCAAAGGCGACTTCATCGGCGTGGTTGCTCCGCGCGAATGGGACGCGATCAAGGCATCGAAAGTCTTGAAAGTGACCTGGTCGCAAGTCCCCGATCCGTTTGTGGATCAGGCGCAGATTTACGATCACATTCGCAAGGCGCCGGTCACCAAGGGCGACAAGCAGGAAAAGGGCGATATCGCGGGCGCCTTTGCCAAAGCCGCCAAGATCGTCGAAGCCGAATATGAATGGCCGTTCCAGTCCCATGCCAGCATGGGACCTGGCTGCGCGGTCGCCGATGTTCGCGACGACGGCGTGACGGTGTGGACGGGCACGCAGAAGCCGCATTTCGCGGCGCAAGGCGTGGCCGGCTGTCTCGGCGTTCCGGTGGAAAAAGTGCACGCCATCTGGGTGACTGGTCCCGGCTCCTATGGCCGCAATGACGCGGGCGATGTGACCATGGACGCGGCGGTGATGTCGCAGATTGTGGGCAAGCCGGTGCGCGTTCAGTACATGCGCTATGAAGGGCATGGCTGGGATCCGAAGGCACCGGCATCGGTGCACAAAGGCCGCGCCGCGCTGGACGATAAGGGCAATGTGCTCGCCATCGACTTCGTTTCGAAGGGCTTCTCGCGCCTCGAAACGAATTCGACCGAAGCCGATGCGGGCGACACACTGGCCGGAATGTTGCTCGGGCACGAGGGCGCGCGGACGCCGGCCTTCAATCTGCCCGACAACGCCTACACCTTCGAGAACAAACGTATGGCCTGGGAATGCGTGGCGGCGCTGCTGCCGGGGCCCTCGCCTTTGCGCACCTCGCATATGCGCGATCCGTTGGGACCGCAGATCACCTTCGCCCATGAATCCTTCATCGACGAAGTGGCCTATGCCGCGGGCGCCGATCCGGTGGAATTCCGGCTGAGATATCTGACGGAGCCGCGCGACCGCGCAGCACTTCAGGCGGCCGCCGACAAGGCCGGCTGGAAACCCGGCAAAGCGGGCGCGCGCCGCACCAAACGCGGTGACATCGTGACCGGGCGCGGCGTTGCTTACACCCAACGCACCAACACCATCGTCGCCATCGTCGCCGATGTGGAAGTGAACCTGAAGACGGGCGCGCTGCGCGTACCGCGAGTTACGGTTGCCCATGATTGCGGCCTGATCATCAATCCCGACGCGCTGCGCCGCGTGGTGGAATGCAACGTGGTGCAGGGCCTGTCGCGTTCGATTCACGAGGAGGTGAAATTCGACCGCAAGGGTGTCAGGAGCATCGATTGGCTGACCTATCCGATTGTGGACATCACGGAAGCGCCGCCGGTCATCGATGTGGTGCTGCTGGACCATCCCGAAGCCATGGCGACGGGCGCGGGCGAAGCCACGATGCGTCCCCTCGCGGCGGCCATCAACAATGCAATCTTCGAAGCGACCGGCACGCGTCTCCGCCGGGCGCCGTTGACGCCGGAGCGCATTCGCGCTTCGTCGGTGTAGGCATTGTCCCTTTGACGAAGAAGCGGCCCGGTCAATCCGGGCCGCTTCTGTTTTGGCTCACAAGAACCAGCGCATCTCGTACATCAGCGCGGCCAGTGCGGCCATAGACGGGATCAGCCACACCAAATCCGGGGGCAGCCTTGCCACCCATGCCCGCGGCACGATGAGGGCAATGGCGAGCCCCGCAAGCACCGCTGTCGCAAGCCAGCCATACCAAAGGATTGGAGGCCCGGCGGATGCGGGCAATGGCAGAACGTGGAATCGCCCCTCCGCGATATAATATTGGAAGAGCGACCAATCGAAATAATAGGCAAGCGTGTAAGCGACGCATGCCGCCGCCGAGAACAGCATCAGACGGCCATGCGTTTTCATGGGAACAGTCCCTTGATCGCAACGAGCGATTGACCGGTCAAGAAATTCCACCACACCGCCAGCGCCACCAGCCAGGTGAGCCAAAGCCGCGCAGCGGCATATTCCGGCATTAAAGGCTGCTTCCAAACCGCCCAATAGCCCGGCAGCAACATCAGGCCGAGAGCCGAGAAATGCTCCTTCAGCTCGAAGGCGCCATTGGCCCTGCGCAGATCGAGCGTTTGCAGCAAAGGCCGCACGAGAAAGCGATAGCGTGGATAAAGAATGGCGCCTAACAGCATCACCGCGATGTATAGAATCACAACCGGCGTGCCGTAGGCGGACGCATCGGTTGCGCGAAATCGTGCGATGAAGGAACGCGTCCGGGGTTCGCCGCGGCCGGCGCTCACTGCAAGCGCCTGATGCGTGATTGCGCCAAGCAGCGCCACAGCAATCAGCCCATGCAGAATGAGAAGAGCCGTCATCATCGTCTCATCCCGCTTGCGCCGGTTGAACCCCCAAATGCAAGACCGCGGGGCCTATCGGTCGACCCAGTCCAAGCTGGTCCAGAATTCGTGGTTGCCGCTGTAAGAGATCACGCCGATGCCGATCGACACCGCACACACAAACGCGAGCAATGCGGATGCGGCGATTTTCGGCGCTCGAACCTGATTGGCGGGTTCGGCTTTGCCGCCGACATGATCTTTCGCGATTTGAAGCGCCGCCCACACCTGTTCGAGTTCCGCCATCGCGGTTGCGTTTGCGGGTTCGCGCTGCCAGGCGTCCAACGCCGCCCGTTCTTCCAAGGTCATCACGCCGCGGCGCCGTTTGGCGAACCACGCTGCGGCTTCTTCCGTGCTCACGGGGGGCCGTGCTTGTGTCATCGCGTGCTCCCCTCGCCGTCCCGGAGAGCGCGCGTCAGTCGCAGCATGGCTTCGGCGATATGCTTTTCGACGGTACCGCTGCCAATCCCCATGCGGCGCGCAATGGCTGCGTAGCTCAGCCCGTGAAAACGATGCAGCGTGAATGCCTCGCGGCAGCGCGGCGGCAACAGGTCAATGGCGGCGAGGACGCGCTGAAGCTCCTGTTTGCCGGCCAGAATGCGTTCGGGATCGGCGGCATCGCGCGCATGCGGCTCGGTGCCGTCCAGATTCTGGAAAATGGCGGCCTCGCGGGCGCGGCGCCTCTGGCGATCCACGAACAGATTGCGCGCGATGCGCATGAGGTAATGCAGCGGTTCGCGTACCGTTTGGGGTTCAGGCAAACCGAGCGCACGCGTGCACGCATCTTGCGCGACATCCTGGGCGTCGGCGGAATTGCCGCCCTGTTGCCGCTGGCGCAGCACCAGCGCGCGGCAGGCATCCGCCATTGCAGATCCTTCCTCCGGTGCGGTTTGCCGATTGCTCATCTTTATCCTCGTCAGCCGCGACTATCCCATCATTCATGGGCACGCTGGCAAGGAAAATATTAGCGCATCCCGGCTGGGGGTGGAGGCCCCGCCGAACGTCTCATAGGCAGTAAGGACATTCTTGGTTACCGGGGGCCCATGCCTTTCATTCCAGGAGCGCGCATTCCAGGCGGCGCTCGTTTCACGCCAAAGGCGATCGCCAGGCGTTTCCTGTCGGGCTCCGCACTTGGCCTCATATTTGCGCTGCCGGCCGAAGCACAGACCGTCACCGCAACCACGCCGTCTCAGCCCGAACAGGTTCTGATCGAAGGCCAGCGGCCAGACGATTATCGAATCGTGGCCCCCGCTCTCATGAAATTGACCGAGCCTCTGCTGAACACACCGCAATCCATCGATGTGGTGCCGCAGCAGGTGCTGCAGGATCGCGCAGTGAACAATCTGAACGATGCGCTGCGCAATGTGCCGGGCATCAGCCTGGGCGCCGGCGAGTTTTCCTGGCAGGGGAACAACCCCACCATTCGCGGCTTTCTTGCCCGCAACGACATGTTCCTCGACGGCTTGCGCGATTTCGGCAGCTATTCGCGCGATCCTTTCAATCTGCAGCAAGTCGAGGTGCTGGAAGGTCCGGCCTCCGTGCTGTTCGGACGCGGTTCGACCGGCGGCGTTATCAATCAGGCAAGCAAGATGCCGACCCTGTCCGGTTTCGTGGATGCGACCATCACCGGCGGCACCGACATGACGCGGCGGGCCACCGTCGATATCGACGAACCTTTGCCCGACCTTGGGCCCGATGCGGCCTTTCGTTTCAACGCCATGGTGCATGCGCAAAGCGTGGCCGGGCGCAACGCCGCGCAGCAGAACCGCTTCGGCTTGGCGCCAAGTCTGGCGCTTGGCATCGGCACGCCAACGCGGCTGACCCTTTCCTATTTCGATCAGACCGCCAATGACGTGCCCGATTATGGCGTGCCCTGGTTCGGGACCGTTCCTGCACCGGTGCCGCGCCAGAATTTCTATGGCGTCAAAAGCGATTTCCTGAAGACCGGCACCGATGTCGGGACGTTCAAGGCCGAGCACGATCTGACCTCAGACATCATGCTGCGCAACACCGTACGCTACGCGAATTACACGCGCAGTTTCCGGCTCAGCGAACCCATTATCAGCGCACCTGTCGGCACACCCCTGTCAGCGGTGAATGTCGGTTTCAACATTTGGAGCGGCAAGAGCACTGAGACCATGGCTTGGGATCAGGCCGAAGTGCAATCGCATTTCGATAACGGTCCTATCCACCATACGCTGATCACCGGGATCGAAGGCGGGCGCGAAAGCTCCGCACCCGAATTCGACAACAGCTCCGGTGTCCCGACCGTGCCGCTGTTGAATCCCAATCCGGACCGCCCCTTCGTTGCCGCCAGCACCTTTCCACGCGTCACCTCCAATACCGTCGCCTGGAGCTTTGCGGCCTACGCCCTCGATACGGTGAAATTGGGCGAAGATTGGGAACTGAGCGGCGGCATCAGGTGGGATTATTTCGGCTCGCATTACCGGGCGGTGCGCTATTCCACAACGACGCCCGGTCTCGTCACCGGCAATGACGATGTGACCCGCATCGACCGCATGCCGAGCTATCGCGGCGCCATTGTGTACAAGCCCGCGATCAATGGCAGTGTCTATTTCGATTATGGCACCTCGTTCAATCCGTCGGCGGAAGCGCTATCCCAGATCACCAGCGGGCGCGGTCTTGGCATCGGCAATTCTGATCTCGCACCGGAAAAAAACCAGACCTTCGAATTCGGCAGCAAATGGGACGTGCTGGA
This sequence comes from Micropepsaceae bacterium, assembly GCA_036264295.1. Lineage (GTDB taxonomy): Bacteria > Pseudomonadota > Alphaproteobacteria > Micropepsales > Micropepsaceae > CAIYRG01. The sequence continues at coordinate 19,597 of DATARE010000525.1, forward strand.
TGCGCGTCTGTCTCTGACCGGGGCGGTATTCCGGCTGGAAAAAGAAAATGCCCGCGTGCCCGATCCGAACAATGCCGGTTTCAACATGCTGGCTGGCACACAGCGGGTCGACGGTTTCGATTTGGGTATTCAGGGGCGGATCACCGACGATTGGCAACTCACCGCGGGTTACACCTATCTCGACGGGAAGGTGACGAAATCGGCCGCTGGTGCAGCGCCCGTGGGCTCGCTGCTTGCGAACACGCCGAAGAATTCGCTCAGCTTTTTCTCGGAATATCGTCTTGGCGGCGGCTTCGAAATCGGCGCCGGGGGACAATATGTGTCCAGCCGGCTGGCGCAGAACACCGCTCCGTTGCGAGGCGTCCCCGGCTATTGGACCTTCGACGCGATGGCCAAATACGATCTGAGCGAAAAAATCAGCCTGCAGCTCAATGTGAACAACGTCTTCGACAAATATTACTATGACGCGCTGCATCCGTTTCATGTCGTGCCCGGTGAAGGGCGTGTGGCCCTGCTGACGCTGAATTTCCATTACTGAGACGCCGGACTTTGTTCGACAAGGATCACTCCGACCGGCTACATTTCAGCATGTGGTGCCGGGCGAAGAGCTGCATAACGCTGCGATCGCTGAACTTCAATTGTTGAGGCCATATGCAGCTGCACATTCCGAACGTGTTGAGCGCAGAACAGGTCGAGGAGTGCCGCAAGACGCTGGCGGCGGCGGAATGGACCGACGGCAAGGCGACGGCCGGTTATCTGTCGAGCCGGGTGAAAGACAATGTGCAATTGCCCGAAGGGCATCCCGTGGCGCGCCGATTGGGGACGATGATCCTGGATGCGCTCGACACCAATCAATTGTTCATCTCGGCAGCACTACCGCTGAAAGTCGTGCCGCCATTGTTCAATCGCTATGCCGGTGGACAATCCTATGGTGGCCACATCGATGGCGCGGTGCGTCCGGTGTTCGGAACGCCGCATCGCGTGCGCACGGATTTGTCGGCGACATTGTTTTTGTCCGCGCCGGAAGATTATGACGGCGGCGAATTGGTGGTTGAGGAAAAAACCGGCGAACGGCGCATCAAGCTGCCGGCCGGCGACATGGTGCTTTATCCCGGCACCAGCGTGCACAGAGTCCAGCCGGTGACGCGTGGCGAGCGGCTGGCCGCATTCTTCTGGATACAAAGCATGGTCCGCGAGGAAGCCAAGCGCGACATCCTGTTCGAGCTGGACACGGCGTTGCAGCAGCTTGGCCGCGACACGCCGGGACATCCGTCACTGGTGCAGATTGCCGGCTGCTATCACAATCTTCTGCGGCTTTGGTCGGATACGTGAGCGGTAAAGCGCTTGGAATTAATTGGCTCTTCTCGTCATGGCCGGCCATTGTGCCGGCCATCCAAGATCCCAATGGAAACCGAGTTCATGGGTCGCCGGGACAAGCCCGGCGATGACGAAAGGTTCAAATCATTCCAAAACGCTTCTAAGCTTTGGTCCGCTTGAGCGCAGCGCGCAAGCGCTGCATCAGCGGGTTGACCTCGTCGAAGACATAATCCACCGGCTCGGCCGCGACCGCGCCTTTCACACCGGCATCGCGCAGCGCGCTCAAGACATCCGACAGGATTTCCCGGCGGCAGAGAATGACGTGATTGCCCGCGCCCTGATCGGAACGGGAAAGAAACGTGGCACCCACCTTCGCCAACGCCGCCTCGATCTTCGCACGGCTGCGCCCAATCGTGGCCCGCAGGAGATAGGAATTGCGCGCCAACTCACGCGCGGCAATGCGCGAGGTCAGCCGCTCCGCCGCTGCCAGCGCGTCCTTGCTCCAGGACGCGGTGAGCGATGCGCTGAGCTGCGCCTGGCTCTTCAAAATCACGCCGTCTTCCAGCACTTTCAGATCGTTGGCCGCAAGCGTTGCGCCCGTCGTCGTGATATCCACGATGGCCTCGGACAGGCCTGCAGCCGGGGCGCCTTCCGTTGCGCCAAAGCTTTCCACGACGCGGTAATCGGCGATGCCATGCGCGGCGAAGAAATTGCGGGTGAGCGCCAGATATTTCGTCGCGACGCGCAGGCGACGGTGATGGCGGGCGTGAAAGGCGGTGCAGACATCGTCGAGGTCGGCCATGCTGGTGACGTCAATCCAGGCGCGCGGCACGGCCACCACGACATCGGCGAACCCCACCCCCAGCGGCTGCAACAGCGTGACCTTGGCATCCGCATCGGGAATGGATTCCCGGACCAGATCTTCGCCGGTGATTCCGAAATGGATTTCACCCGCGCCGAGCGCGCCCGCAATTTCCGCCGAGGACATCAGCCTCACATCCACGCCAGGCTCGCCTGCAATCGCCGCGCGATAATCGCGCGCACCGGCGATTTTTTTCAGCGTGAGGCCGGCGTCCCCCAAATATTGCGTCACCTGTTCCTGAAGGCGGCCCTTGGAGGGGATGGCGAGGATCAAAGCGGGCCCGGCCATGTTACAACGCTCCCGTGGCGCGGCGCGCCGCCAACACACGTTCGCTGCGAATGGCACAGCCGATGGCTGGAATATCCGCCGTCGCACCCAGAGTCTTGAGCAGCGTGTCATAGCGGCCGCCCCCGGCCACCTGCACCGCGCCTTCGGAATCGTGCGACCACAGCTCGAACACGAAGCCGGTGTAATATTCCATATTGCGGCCGAAACGGGCCGCAAAGTTCACGCGCTTTCCCGCAAGACCGAGCTTTTCGAGTGCGGCGATACGCGACTCCATCCGTTCCAGGGGCACGTCGAGCCTGATGCCTTGCTTCTTCAGAAGCGCGCGAATTTCGCCGATGCTCTTCGATGCCGCCCCTGAAACCGAAAGCACGCGTTCGATCAGCGCGACCGCGGATTGGTCCAGCCGCACGGCAGCTGCTTCGGCTGCCTGCTCCATCAGCCGGTCGACGATCTCCTCGCGCGTGCGTCCGCCGAGCGGCGTACCGCCGAGATAATCCATCAGCCCTTCGAGCGCGTTGCGTGCTTCGCGCTCGTCAGCGGTACCCAGATGGGCGAGATAGCGTTCGCCCGGCACGGAGCCGCCATTGGACAGCCGCGCCAGAAGTTCGCGGAAATAATCGGGCCGCCAGAAATGCCGCTTCAAGCGCCCCCGCCATTGCGCCGGAATATCGAGCGCATCGACCAACCCGGCGAACAGAGACAAATCGCCGATCTGGATCGAGAATTGCTCCAACCCTGCGGCGCGCACGCCTTCGACGGCAAGCGTCAGCACTTCGATGTCGGCGGCTTCGCGATCCTTGGCGCCGAGACATTCCACGCCCGTCTGCAGGAATTGCGTGGGACGGTCCGGCGCATTGAGAGACGCCCGAAAGGCCGGTCCGTGATAGGACAGCCGCGCCGGGAATTTCCCGCCGCTCTCCAGATGCATGCGGCAGACGGGAATGGTGAGCTCGGGCCGCAGGCACAGTTCGCGGCCTTCGGGATCCGTCAACACGAAAGTGCGGCGGCGGATTTCCTCGCCCGAGCGGTCGAGGAAAACATCCGCCGGCTGAAGAATGGGCGGCTCGGCGCGCGTATAGGATTTTGCGGCGAACACATCCAGGATCGCGGCGGCCTGTGCGTCGAGCTGTTTCAGCAACGGCGCGTCATAACTGGGAAAGGGCGGCATGGTCAGCCCTTCCCGCGCGCGGCAAGGATGGCGCGAATGGCCGGGACGAGTTGGTCGCGCTTCACCGATTGCTGTGCCGGGCGGTCTGTCACCCAGGCGGCGCGGTTCTCCGTCGATTTCGCAAGTTCGGCACCCAGCGCGAGGTCCTTCAAAGTCACTTCGCCACGCGCGCGCTCATCGCCGCCTTCGATGATCGCAACGGCGGCGTTGCGCCGGTCGGCATATTTGAGCTGTGCCTTCATACCGGCCTCGCCGACATAGGTTTCGGCCCGCAAGCCGGCATCACGCAATTCACGCGCCAATTTGAAGCTTTCAGCGATGCCGGATTTGTCCAGCACCAGAACGACGATCAACGGTTCGACGGCGAAAGATTCGGCACCGGCGCGTGCGCGCAGAGCGGAAAGCAGCCGGCTGACGCCGATGGAAATGCCCGAAGCGGGAACGGTTTGCCCGGTGAAGCGCGCGACCAGATCGTCATAGCGCCCGCCGCCGCCGACCGAACCGAAGACGACGGCTTCGCCATGTTCATTGGTGACGGGAAAGGTCAACTGCGCTTCGTAAACGGCACCGGTGTAATAATCGAGCCCACGGACGACGCCAGAATCGATCTGTACACGTCCCGAATCATAACCATTTTGCGACAGGATACCAACGATCTGCGATAGGTCAGAAACACCCTCTTCCCCTATTTTGCTCCCCGCGACTGCGGACTGCAGGACGTGAAGTGCAGCCAATCGATCATTGAGCTCAGGGACGGCCGCCGCAAAACCTAGAACTTGCCTTATTTGTTCAGGCGTTAGGTCGGCACCCTTTGTGAAGTCGCCGGAATCGTCGGTCCGCCCGGGACCTAACAGTGCGAAAACACCGTGCTTACCTAGGCGGTCGATTTTATCGATAGCGCGCAGCACCATGCCGCGCTTGGACGGATCGATCTTCGCGGATTCCAGTACACCGTCCAGCAACTTCCGGCTGTTCACTTTGATGACGTATTCGCCGCGCTTGAGACCGAGAGCCTCCAGTGAATCCGCGCACATCATCAGCAGTTCGGCGTCGGCGGCCGGCGATGCCGAACCCACCGTATCGGCATCGAACTGCGTGAACTCGCGAAACCGCCCCGGCCCCGGCTTCTCGTTACGCCAGACCGTGCCCACCTGATAACGGCGGAACGGCTTAGGCAGATTCTGGAAATTCTCCGCCACATAGCGCGCGAGCGGCGCCGTCAAATCGTAGCGCAGCGATAACCACTGCCCGTCATCGTCCTTGAAGGAGAACACGCCCTCGTTCGGCCGGTCGGAATCGGGCAGGAACTTGCCCAGCGCGTCGGCATATTCCAGCGAGGAGGTCTCAAGCGCCTGAAACCCATAGGAGCTGTAGACGCGCCGGATGGTTTCGAGCATGCGCCGTTCGGCGGCAAGCTCCGCCTCGTCGCGGTCGCGAAAACCGCGCGGCAGCCGCGCCTTCGGGCGAAATGGCGTTTGCTCGTTCATGAACGCAAGAACCTTGGGCCGAATTGGCCACTCCCATAGCGGCTGAGCGGGAGAGCCGCAACATACCGCAGCAGTGCCACGGCGCAGCCTAGCCTTGCGGCTCGCCGGAGCGTCCCTAACCCATTCGTGGCAAATGGCTTTCAGCCCAGGTTAGAACCGCGCGCTCATGGTCAGTCCCGCCCCTTGCGAAAGCGCCGACGAGCTGATGGTCGCGTTGTAATTGAGCCCGATCGACCAATCGCCGGTCACATAATTGAGCCCCGCCCCCGCAATGAGACGGGAGCTGGCCGCTTCCGGCCCTGTAACCTGGAAGGTGGAATCCGGTACCGCCGCGAAGGCGGCATTCACGGTCTGTGAGGCGCTGACCAGCTCCTGACTCCAACCGGCCAGGAATTGCGGCATCAGGCGAGCGCCCAGGGCCTCATAATTGCCGTCCGCGGAAACACCGACAAAGCTGCGCACGGCCGTCTGGTGGTGCGAATTGACCGTAAGGTCCACGCCCTGCCCGCCTCCGGATTCGGTGTAGCTCGGCGCGAACACCGCGACACCATTGATGCTGATCTGCGGCATCAGCCGGATGAATCCCAGATCCCAGATATAGCCGCCGGTGAGGCCGCCGGATGCGACCATCTCGTCGGATTGGCCGTTGGCGACCCGTGTAACCGATCCGACATTGACGGTTCTGACGGTATCAAGCCGGGCTTCTCCCGCATTCAACTGCGCATTGAAGAAGAAGCTTTGGCTCCTGAAGCCGAGATAGGGGGAGATCAGATAGGATTTCACGTCCGTGTCAGCGATCAACGGACTCTTCTCATGGAATTTGGAATCGTAAATGGTCAACGCCAAGCCGAAATGGCCGCGGTCCGCCTGGCTGAAATCGAAGCCGATGACCCCGCCTGCGCCATGACCGGTATAGCCGTCGTCACCGGAACCGTGGAACATCCCGTAAAGGCCCTGGCCCCAGACGCTAAAGCCGCCCATTGGGCTCGGGTCGAGCAGCAGCATGCGCTGGCGGTCCCCCACCGCATTGGTATTCGAATCGGTGAGCAACTCGATCGCCGAGAGGGAAGCGCCGCTGGTAATGGGCAGCAATTGCTCGACCGAAGATTGCACCTCGGCGCTGGTGGTCAGCGTGCCCAAGGCCGCACCGATCGAACTGTCCAGCAAAGCCGCGTTGAGCGCCGGCTCGAAGATTTCAGCCGCGTTGCCGGTCAAACCAAGCTGGCTCACAGTCTTGCGCTGCAGAGTCAGCACGAGGTTTTTTGAATCCGACGACAGCCCTCCCGTGAACAGGAACGGAATCTGGATGCCCGCCGTGGTCGCCGCATAATTTCCAAAGGACAGGCTGGTATCGGAATGGATCAGCTGGATGGAGCTGGTGGTCGGCAAAAGCGAAACCGGCGTCAGGACAAGATGGGATTGCGCATCGAAGGAAATGGCGCCCGTTGCGGAAACAACCGGTGTGTTGGCGCCCACACCCAGATTGAGGGTGCCCTGCGGCCCCACATTCAGCGTGCCAAGGCCGGCCGCATGCGACGTTTGCAGCGTACCGCCGGTGCCGCCGGGCGAAACAGCGACATTCACGGTACCGCCAATCGATTGGATACCGCCCGCCACAACGGCGTGCGCCCCTTCGACGGTCAATTGGCTGCCATTGGCTTTGCCAAAAAGGATGTCGCCCGTGACCGTGCCCGTGTTCGTGAAATTGATCGGCGCCGTGGCAAGGGACAGATCCGCCGCGATGGTTTTCTGACCGCCGGCGTCGAGAGCAGTTGCGGTGGCCGAAATTTTGCCGCTGTTCGTGATGCTCGTGAGAGTGCCCGTCATGTCTTGTATGGCATGGGCAGAGAGCGACGTAGTCGCGGTGTTGGTCACATTGGCGCTGGCCGAAATGATTCCGGCATTGTTAAGCGTGGGCAGCGACCCGCCGGTTTCAATCAGCAATGCGATGGCGTTGCCGCCCACCGTGCCGCCCGTGGTCGCGGTGATGGTTCCCCTTGCGTCATTGGTCAGCAGCGGAATGGTTGTCGCGTTGCCAACAACGATCGTCGTGGCATTGGCTGCCGATGACACCGTATTGGGCGCGTCGCTGGTTGCGGTCGCGCTGATTGTGCCGCTGTTGAAAATGCCGCCCGAAATCAGCGTTATTTTTCCGCTGGTGTTGTCGGACGTGTCCCCGATCTGAATTGTGGTGGCCGAGACGCCCGGCAGATCGTCGGTGGCGGTGATTTTGCCGCGGTTCAGAAAGCCGTAGCCAGGCGTGTTGCTGTCCGAATAGACACCAAGCGTTACGTCCGAAACATCCAGCCCTGTCGAAGGAGCGATGATCAGCGCGGGTGGCGCGCCCACGGCGCT
>DATARE010000335.1:0-11000 GCA_036264295.1 Micropepsaceae bacterium
GCAGATTCCTAATCTGTAGGTCGCACGTTCGAATCGTGTCGGGGTCGCCAATTACTTCCGCAGGGAAACCGGCGCTGCCCCCCCGATCAGGTCCACGTCAGATCGTGATTTCGGAACGGCAGATCCCGGTAGCGCTTTCCGGTGATCTGGAAAATGGCATCGGCAATGGCCGATTGTACCGACGTGCCGCGGTCGTGGCCCATGCCGTCCAGCCAATGCCCCGTCTTAAAAAACGCGATGTTGATCTCCGGCGGATCTTCCTTGATGCGCGACAGCGGAAACTGGTCGAAATTGCTCTCGGCAATATGGCCGTCTTTGACGTTGCACGCCTGATGCATCACGTCGTTGTAGAACCACACGATCTGGCCTTCGATCTGTTTTTTCACCGTCAGCGGATTGACCAGACTGAACCCTTCGTCATGCGCGACGTCGACGCGCTCCAGCCGCAATTTTCCGTCCTTGCTGAGTGAAACCGTATGCACCTGTGCGCTCAGCGTTGCGTGGTGCCCGTCCTCGGCGCCGCGTTCTTCAAACGCAATGGCGCGCGCCGTGCCTTTCGGCAATGGCTTGCCCCAGCCCGACATCTCCGCCGCCATATCCAGCGCCTTGATCATGTCGGCCTTGTAGGGAAGGTTGGTGCGCGCGATCAGCTCGCGGCGATAAAGATACGGGTCCTTGCCGGCGGCATGCGCGAGTTCGTCCATGAAGCTCTCGCGATAAAAATGCTGCGCCGGGGCACCGACCCCGCGCCGCGTGCCCACGGGAATGTGGAAGCGCGCGCTGTGCATCGAAAAGCGGTAATTGGGCGCGAAATAGCGCGGCGCGCCATCGAATCCCGCATTCTGACCGGGTGCATCCGCATCGGTTGCCGTCCGGACGTCGATCGCGATCGGCCAGCCGTCGCGATCGAGCGCCGCGCGCAAACGCGCGACCCCAATAGAGCGATAGGTCGTGTTGATGAAATCTTCCTCACGCGTCCACAAAAGATGGATCGGCGTGCCGCGGTTCTGGTTCGCGATGTAGATCGCCTGTTCGGCTTGCGGGCCGTTGCCATTGCGGCCATAGCCCCCGCCGAGATGACACAAATGGATATAGACATTGGTTTCAGGAATGCCGGTGATCTGCGAGGCGGAATAGCGTGTCTCCTGCGGGCTCTGGTCGCCGATCCAAATGTCGACGCGATTGTCGGTGACGAGCACGGTCGCGTTTCCCGGTTCCATGCGCGCGCGCGGGAGATAGGGCACCGTATAGGTCGCTTCCACCATTTTTGCCGCGCCGGCAAACGCGCGGTCGCAGTCTCCGATATTGACCGCTACCTTTCCGGGCGCATTCAGGGCCGCAAGCAGCTTCGCCCGTATCGCGGCGGTATCGAGCGATGCGTACTCGGCGGGCACGTCCCATTCGACCGGCATTTTGTCGATGGCGGTCTTGGCCTGGTACCAGCTGTCGGCAATGATTGCGACGCCGCCGCCAAACGTGCGTCCACGGATCAATCGCGGATTGGGAATCGGAAATTCCACCGCGGAGATAACCCCCGGATCGTGCCGCACGCGATCGAAATCGTAACGCTTCACCTTGCCGCCATAGACAGGGCAGGATTTCACTGCCGCCCATTTCATTCCGGGCAGATTCACATCGATGCCATAGACGGCTTTGCCGGCAACCTTGAGGGGAACGTCGAGATTTTTCTGCTCGGTCCCCATCAGGGTCCATTCCGAGGGCGGCTTGATGCGGATTTGCTCGGGATGGGGATGGGGCGTTTGCGCGGCAATCGGAGCCACCTTGCCATAGGTCGTCGTGCGCCCCGTCTTCTTATGCGTGATGACGCTGTTGGCGGCGCTCACTTCTTGGTCCGGTACGTCCCAAAGCTTGGCGGCCGCCAGAAGCAACCGCTCGCGCGCTTCGGCGCCGGCAAGCTGGAGATAATAGCGGCCGTCTTTCACCGATGCCGCAGCGTTGGTGCGCATGCGCCGGTAAAGCGTGTCCGGGATTCCCGTGACGCCTCTGCGGTCGCGGGCGCCGAACTCCGGCTCGCCGCCGCCAGTGGGATCGGTGGCACCCTTGCCCATGACGTTCAGCGTCCAGGCGGGCGCCATTTCGCGGGCGTCGCGATTGGCGGAGGCATATTGCGGCCGGACCTTGCTCCAGTCGCATTGCAGCTCTTCGGCCACGATCATGGCGTTGGAGGTCCAAACACCCTGGCCAAGTTCCGTCTGTGCGATGCGGACGGTCACGGTTTCATCCGGCGCCACCACCACCCACGCATTGACTTCATCGGCCGCGGGTTCGACCGCCCAGGCGGCGCCTTCGGGATGAATGATTTGCGCGTCTGCCCGCCGCGGCATGCAAAATCCGATGACCAGCGCGCCCGTGGCGGCAGCGGCAGTGGAGAGAAGATCGCGCCGGGAAAGATTCAACTGGGCAGAATCGTCGCTCATCAGATTTTCCCTCCGGCAGCGGAGACTGTGGCGGCGGCCACCCGGATGGCCTTGCGGATGCGGTGATAGGTGCTGCAACGGCACGCATTGGTGACCTCGGCATCGATTTCCGCATCGGTCGGATTTGGATGCCGCTTGAGCAGAGCCACCACGCTCATGATCATTCCCGATTGGCAGTAGCCGCATTGCGGCACGTCGAGTTCCACCCAGGCAAGTTGCACCGGATGCGTTCCATCGGGCGACAGACCTTCAATCGTCGTCACCGCTTTGCCGGCGGCGGCCGAAACAGGAATGCTGCAGGAGCGAACCGGTTGCCCATTGATGTGCACGGTGCAGGCGCCGCATTGCGCAATGCCACAGCTGAATTTGGTCCCCGTCAGTCGAAGTTGCTCGCGGATCACCCAGAGCAGCGGCGTGTCGGGCGCGACATCGATGGAGTGCCGAACTCCGTTCACAGTGACGTCCATCGCCATAACGCTCCCTCCTAATCGGCTGCTCCTCGACGTACCCTCGCGATACCCACCCGCTCTTTCCACCGAGCTCTTTGGTCATCCTAGCAGGACTTCCTGCAATTGATGAGTTCCGGCCCTTCGACAACTTCCAATAGGCTGCGAGAACCTTCCACCACGGATTCGGGTGCATGACCGGCAGCCCAACCATCTGCCCCCCGCGATTTCCGCCAGGATCGCCCATTCCCTGAACTTGTGATCGTTCAGCACGAACTTGCCTGATTTTTCGTGCCAACGCAGGAACCGGAACTCTGGCTGGGCGTTTTACGATGTCTGCGGTAGGGGGGCGCCGTTGCGGGGAAAGATTGCTTGTCTATGCCTGCTGACCATCGCGGCGGCATCGCCGGCCGGCGCTCAGCAGCAAACAAACAGCGTCGAAGATTTGGGCCGGCTGTCCATTGACGAACTTGCCAATCTGCAAATCACATCGGTTACGCGCCAAGCCCAGCCGCTGAGCAGTGCAGCCGCTGCCGTTTACGTCATCACCAATGAGGATATTCGCCGCTCGGGCGCGACCAGTGTCGCCGAAGCCTTGCGGCTTGCGCCCAATCTGCAGGTCGCCCGGCAAAGCGCCTCGTCCTATGGAATAGCCGCACGCGGCTTCAACCATTACACCAGCACCGCCAACAAGCTGCAGGTGATGATCGACGGCCGCGTCGTTTATACGCCGCTCTATTCGGGCGTCTTTTGGGACGAGCAGGATGTGCCGCTGGCGGATATCGATCGCATTGAGGTGATCAGCGGCCCCGGCGGCGCGGTTTGGGGCTCCAACGCGGTGGATGGCGTCATCAACATCATCACGCGCAATTCACGCGACACGCAGGGCGGTCTGGTGGATTTGCAGGGTGGCAGCCTGGATCAGCTCGCGACGCTCCGCTATGGCGGCAAGCTCGGTGAGGACGCGAACTATCGCGTCTATGCGATGGGCGCCAAGCGCGGCACGCTGGAAAGACCGAACGGGTCCGATGCCGGCGATTCCTGGGACAAATTGCAGGGCGGGTTTCGCACCGATTGGAGCCGCAACAATGATTCGCTCACCCTTCAGGGCGATCTTTATAACGCCACCACGGAAGACCAACCGCCGGCCGCGAAAAACGCGACGATTTCGGGCGCCAATCTTCTGGGGCGGTGGACGCGGCAATTCGGAGCGGATTCCGCGCTCCAGACACAGCTCTATTTCGCACGGTCGGAGCGCAACACGACATCGGGGATTGAGGCCGCCGTCGACACCTATGATTTCGACGTCCAGTACAGCTTCGCCGCCGGCTCCGCACAGAATTTCGTCGTCGGCGCCGGCGATCGCGTTACCGCGGACAAATTCGTCCCCGCGCCGAACACGTCTTTTTTGGATCCGCCAAAGCGCACCCTCAATCTCGCCAACATCTTCCTCCAGGATCAAATCGAGATTGCCCAGGACCTGACGCTCACGCTTGGCATCAAGGCGGAACACAATGATTACACCGGGATGGAATATATGCCGGACATGAGATTGGGCTGGCGCGTATTCGGCACCGATCTCGTGTGGGGTGGCATCTCGCGCGCCGCACGCACGCCTTCGCGCTTCGATACCGATCTTATGGTCACAGGAGTTATTGCTGGCGGACCGGATTTCGTTTCCGAGCATCTGACGGCATTCGAGCTTGGCTACCGTGGCCAGCCAACCCGCACGATTTCATTCTCCGCTTCGGCCTTCTACAATGTCTATGATCATTTGCGCACCGTCGAGTCCTTTACGCCGGCGGTCTTTCCGGTGGTGATCCTCAACAATATGAAGGGCGAGACCTATGGCGTCGAGCTGTGGGGAAATTATGCGGCCCTGCCATGGTGGCGCCTGAGCGCCGGCCTAAGCACGTTGCGCAAGGATTTGCGGCTGGATACTGGCAGCCGCGATATTTTCGGCGTGCGATTTGCCGGCAACGATCCTTCTTATCAGGCGTCCTTGCGATCGAGCATGGATTTGGCAAACGCGGTCGAGCTCGACATCACTTTGCGGGCGGTCGATGATCTGCCCAGCCCGCGCATTCCAGGCTATCTTGAAGCCGATATGCGCCTTGGATGGCATGTCACCAAGACGCTCGAGCTTGCGGTGGTCGGCACCAATCTGCTGCACGCGCGCCATACGGAATTCGTCAACCCATCCTTGCCCGTGGAAGAGATCCCACGAAGTGTTACAGCCAGCGCACGCTGGCAGTTTTAGGGGAGGTCTATTGAAGTTCGGGCGCGTCTCTCTGGCCGTATGTTTCGCCATCGTGGCGCTGCCCGGTTCTGCCCTCGCCGCGGCTTCCACAAATTCGCTCGAATATGCGGTAAAGGCGACATTCCTCTATAAATTTGCCGGTTTTGTGAATTGGCCGCCCGCGGCATTCGAATCCTCTTCCAGCCCGTTCGTGCTTTGCGTTCTCGGCGACGATCCGGTTGCGGCAACGATCGACATGGCTGCCGCGGGCCAGCAGGTCAGCGAACGAACCATCGCCGTTCGGCACCTTCAAACGGTGGATCGCGATACGCGCTGCCACATTCTTTATATCGCGGCAAATATTCCCCCGGCCGATGCCGAGGACGCGGTTCGTGGATTGCCGGTTCTCACGGTCACCGATACGCGGCGTACCGGGAAAAGCATCGTCAGCTTCGTCGTGGATAACAATCGTGTCCGCTTTGATATTGACGAGGCCGCCGCTGCCGAGAATGGGCTCGCGATCAGTTCGAAACTCCTGAGCCTGGCCCGCACGGTCAGGCCGCGCCCTTAGGAACAAGCGGACATGCTTCCCGGCGCAAAGACATTTCTTCGTCAAAGACTCGGTGCCTCGCTTGCGCTTCTCAGCGCGCTGGCGCTCGTCGCGGCTGGCGTTCTCGTAACGCTTTATGAAGAGCAACTCTACCGCGCGCAAAAGTTCGAGGAGATCGGCGTTCAGGCGCGGATTTTGGGAGCGAGCGTTGCTGCGGCATTGGTGTTCAATGACGACAAAGCGGCGCAGGAATATGTGAACGCGCTTCAGGCCAATCCGGAATTGGAAGCGGCGGCGGTTTATGACGAGAAGGGCAATCGCGTCGCGGGATTCGAGCGCAAGGATACCGACCCGCCCCCGGACCGCGCGCAAACCGACACCTCTTATGTTGCCAGCAACCGGATTTATGTAGTGCTCACAGTGGATCAGGGTGGTGTGCGCGCCGGTACGGTCTATTTGCGGGCCAATATGGACCCCTTTGCCCGGCGTCTCGTGCGCTATGGCGGCATCATTCTTTTGGTCACGATGGGTGTGCTGGTGGTCGCCGTGTCGGGCAACGCCCAGAAAGCCCTGACGCGTGCCAACACAAGGCTGGAAAGTCAGGCACACCAATTGTCCGCGTCCAATCAGAAGCTGCAAACCGAGATGCTGGAGCGCGAAAAGGCCGAAGACGCGCTCCGGCAGGCCCAGAAAATGGAGGCGATCGGTCAGCTCTCCGGCGGGATCGCGCATGACTTCAACAATCTTCTGAGTATCATCAAAGGCAATCTGCAGTTGCTGCAGCGTCGCCTGACGCAGGGACGGACCGACGTTCAGCGCTATTTGGATTCGGCCAATGAGGGAGTTAACCGCGCCGCCAATCTCACGCAGCGCATTCTCGCGTTCTCACGGCGCCAGCCTCTTTCTCCCAAACCCGTCTATTTGAGTCAGCTCGTCGCCGACATGAGTGACCTGCTGCGTCATTCCGTCGGCGATACGGTGCGCATTGAGATGCAGCTCGATGCCGATTGGCCCGTTCTCTGTGACGCCAATCAAATGGAAAACGTTATCATAAACTTGGCCATTAACGCGCGTGACGCCATGCCATCGGGGGGTATACTGACTATCGAGACCGCAAACCGTCCCCCCATGCACCGCCCCGGCCTAGCTTCTGGCGCTTATGTCGAACTCACTGTCCGAGATACCGGAACCGGCATGTCGGAAGAGATTCGGCAAAAGGCCGTCGAACCATTCTTCACCACCAAACCGCCCGGGCGCGGCACCGGTCTCGGACTCAGCATGACGTTTGGCTACGTACGCCAATCGAATGGCGACATGGTCATCGAAAGCGAAATCGGCAAAGGCACTGCGATAACCCTTCTTATGCCGCGTTATGTATCCGAGACCATTGCGGTGAACGGCTGATGATGCCCAACGAAAAACCACAAGCCCACCCCACCGTTCTTGTGGTCGAGGATGAACCGCTTTTGCTGATGATCGTAAGCGAAACGCTTCGCGATGCGGATTATACGGTTTGGGAAGCCAGCAATGCCGAAATCGCGCTGAACATCCTCAAGTCCGAATCGGACATCGATCTGCTCATCAGCGACGTGAAGATGCCGGGCATGAACGGCTACCAATTGGTCGATGCCAGCCTTGCGCTCCGTCCGGGGCTCAAGGTCGTGCTGATGACGGGCTATGCCCAGGAGCCAATCCCAAAAAATATCCGCGATGCCGGAATCCAGGTGCTCTACAAACCTTTCGATTTCGACAAATTACCAGCGGTCGCCAATCAGGTCCTCGGACAATAACTTGGGCTTGGCGCTGTTACGTGGAACAATCGGGGCCCATCACGCGTAGCGATAAGGTCGATATGCGGAGTTGATGGAATGAAACTGCTCGCAATTGTGTTCAGCGCGGCGGCAGCCACCGTGATGTTGGCGGGTTGCGCCAATGACCGCTATGCCGATTACGGTTATCCGTCCGATCGTTACCGGGATGGGTATTACGGCAATCGCTATGATCGTGACCGCTACGATCGCGATCGCTATGACCGCGACCGTTTCGACCGGGATCGCGACGGCGACCGGGATCGCGACCGCGATTAAGGGCGCGATTGAAAGGAAGGTGCGGCGTTCGCGTCCGCATTTTTCACGTCTCGGCGTCTTCCAGCCTGTCCAGCACCGCTTCCGGTGCGACGTCCTGTTTGAGTTCGTCCAGCTCGGAGTCGACTTCGGAATGAACGTGGAGCTTTTCCGCGATGTCGGAAACGAGCGCCAATAACCGCGTCAATTCATGTTCCGTCAGCAGGCTGATCTGGACATCCAGATCCGCGCGCTTGACGTCGTCTGCCGCCATTCTGTTCTGATTGATGAGCACGAAGGTGGAGAGAAAGATCGCCTCGACGGATGCCGCGCTCGCCAAAATCACCAGCGAAGGATCAAAGCGGGGTATGCCGGGAAAGGGCCAAACATTGGCGAGAATCCAGCCGCCGAAGATCGCAAGATGCACATAGACAAACATCATGCTGCCGGCGAAACGCGAGATCACGTTCGCGAGCCGCTCCTCGCCCGTGTATTCGGCTTCTTCCTTTTTGCGGCGTTCGACCAAGGCTTCGATGTTCCGCTGCAAAACGGAATTGAGACCGGCGGAGACGCCCTTTTCGTCTTCGTTCACATCGATCGTATCGGTCTTCCCGTCCATGCGGTCTCACCGGGGGCAACGCTAAACTACGCTGACGCCCGTAGCCGAGTTCCGCTTGGGCCGGTGCGCGGCCCTCAGGGATTTGCCGAATTTTGCGTGAACGCCCGCGCGACATAATCGGCTGCGTTCACATGAGCGAAATCTGGCGCGCGCGGATGGGCTGGATACAGCGCGGCATCGCGTTCAATGCCGGCCAGCGAGATCTGCGGCGTCAATGGCACCGCCGGGCCATAGATCTCGATGATTGTTTCCAGCTCGGCCCTTTCGCCGCCCGCGGCGCCGGACGCGATGATCGCATCGACCGCCGCCTTGGGATCGGAATGAATGAGGTTCAAGGCGCGAGCGACAGCGCGCCTGACGCCCGCAATCAATTCCGGCTTGGCTGCCGCTTCTGCCCGCGTGGTCGCCAAGGCATGAATTTGCCCCTCGGAAAGGCTGGCAACTTCGCCGGCGGAATTGTCGGCGACGAGAAACGCGTGCTGTTTCACCAGAACCGTTTCCAAATAGGGTGTATGGGCAAACAGGGCGTCGATTGATCCGGCGGCAAGAGCTTGCACCTGATTGGGTCCGTCAACGGTAACGAGCTGCGCGTCCTTGTCTGCGTTCATGCCGGCGGACGCAAAGAGCGCACGCAGCCTGGGCGCCACCTCACCTGCGAGGCCGATCCTGAGACCCGAGATCGCGCGCAACCGCGCATTCAATGACATGCCTGTGCCGATCTTTCGTGCGTCGGCAATGTCCTTACGGACGACAAGATTGATCGGCTCATTGGCCAACAGGCTGGCGAACAGGAGAATTGGTTTCTCTTCGGCCATCATGCCCAGAAACATCGGCGGTGGCAGCAACGCCACGTCGGCATCGCCTTTGAGCAGCAACGCGCCCACGTTGCGCGGCGCCGCAGCGGCAAGGATGCGGGGCTCCAAACCTTCCTGCTGAAAAAATCCGGCGCCAACCGCCACCCAAAGCGTGATGAACTGCAAATTGCGTGTGCTGGGCACCTCGATACGGACGGGCTGACGTTCCGCAGGCGCGGCAGGCGCAGCATTTCCGGCAAGCGGCGCAAAGAGAAACGCCGCCATGGCCAACCACGTGACGATTTTATGCATCGCATCCCCGCCCGGCTGCGCCAAACGCGGTCAGCACGCACAGGGCGAGCCCGTATCTTCTACGCCACATCATCAGCACCCGAAAAATTTTGCTTTTGTTTTTGCGGGACTCGTTATATCCGGTTCAACATAACGATGCCAGCGCTATTTCGGGGGTTTGAATGCGTAAAAGATGTCGCGTGGCACTTTTGGTCACGGCGTCGACGCTGATTTACGGGGCGGCTCACGGCCAAAACAGCCAGGGCAACATTTTCGGCCTCGGACAGATCGAGCAGGTGCGGGTGACCGCATCGCCAATGGCGGCCACGATCGGCGAAAGCGCAATCTCTTCCGAAGAGGCTTACAAATTCAACGCACTCACCGTCGACCGTGCGCTCGATCTCGTGACCGGCGCGGCCTCGGGAACCACCGGCGGCCCGCGCAACGAACGGCTGTTCTTCATCCGCGGCTTCGACCGCTTCGAGGCGCCGCTGTTTGTCGATGGCATCCGTGTCTATCTGCCGGTCGATAATCGGCTCGATCTCGGCTTTTTCAACACCGCGAATCTGGCACAAATTCAGGTGGAGAAAGGCTATGTCTCGGTGCTCTCGGGACCTGGCGCCGAGGGCGGCGCGCTCAATCTGGTCACCCGCAAGCCTACGCAACCTTTCGAATATGAAGCGCGCGCCGGAATCCAGCTCGGCGGCGATGGCGATTACAATGGTTACAACGTGTCGGGCCTGGTGGGCGGTGCCACCGGAAAATATTACTGGCAGGCGAGCGGCGGCCAGACCAAGACCGATCATTTCCAGTTGTCCGGCAAATTCACGCCCACGGCGACGGAAGACGGCGGCGTGCGAGATCATTCAGACGCGCGCAATTACAATATGAATCTGAAGGTGGGCGCCACGCCCAATGCCACCGACGAATATTCGCTCTCCTACAGCGGGCAATGGGGCCAAAAGGACGCAACGCTTTCCGTCTCCGATCCCGTCGCGACGCAGAAGGATTGGCGCTGGCCCTATTGGGATTTGCAGAGCCTCTATTTTCTTTCGAATACCAAAGTCGGCGACACGGCCTATGTCAAGACGAAGGTCTATTACAACAGCTTCCGCAACGGTCTCTATTCCTATGACAATGCGAATTACAATTCGCAAACCACCTCTAAGGCGTTTCAATCCTTCTATTCGGATTATTCCTATGGCGGCAGCATCGAGCTGGGCAACAATTTCGGCGACCGGGATATTCTGAAAGGCGCGCTGTTCTATCGCCGCGACAATCATGTCGAATGGCAGAACATCTTCGTGCCGAAATTCACCGAGCCACATCAGCAGGATCTGGAGGACACCTATTCGGCGGCGGTGGAAAACCGGCTGCATATCACCGGCCAGATCGATTTCGTGGCAGGCGCCAGCTATGATTGGCGCCATCTGATCGTGGCCCAGGATTACAACGATCCCACCGCCAAGACGGCCGGCAGCTTCGTCAATTTTCCCCTCGCCGACGGGCACGCGGATAACGCCCAGGCTGCGCTGATCTACAGCTACAACGACACCGGCC
>DATARE010000391.1:0-10095 GCA_036264295.1 Micropepsaceae bacterium
CATCGTGTCGGCGCTGTATCAGCGCAACCGCACTGGGCGCGGTCAGCGCGTGTTGTGTGCGATGCAGGACGGCGTGCTGAATCTCGCGCGCGTGAAACTGCGCGATCAGCAGCGCCTGAAACATGGGCCGCTGACCGAATACAGCCAATATGGCGAAGGCATCCCGTTTGGCCAGGCGGTTCCGCGCGCCGGCAATGATTCGGGCGGCGGCCAGCCGGCTTGGCTTCTCAAATGCAAAGGCTGGGAGACCGATCCCGACGCCTATATTTATTTCATCACCCAGGCGCCGGTATGGGCGGAGATTTGCGATCTGATCGGCAAGCCCGAATGGAAAACCGATCCCGACTTCGCCACACCTCCGGCGCGTCTGCCAAGGCTCAAATTTATCTTCGGCGTCATCGAAGAATGGACCATGACCAAGACCAAGTTCGAGGTCATGGATATCTGCAATCAGCACGACATTCCGGTAGGGCCCATCCTGTCGATGAAGGAAATCGCGGAAGAGCAATCGCTTCGCGCGACAGGCACGGTGGTTGAGGTGGATCATCCCACGCGTGGCCCATATCTGACGGTCGGCAATCCCATCAAGCTGTCGGATTCGCCCTGTGACGTGAAGCGTTCGCCGCTGTTGGGCGAGCACACGGAAGAGATCCTGACCAAGGTTCTGGGCTATTCCGACAAGGAAGTCGTAGAGATCAAAACCTCCGGCGCGATTACGCCGCCGGAAAAAGCACGCGTCGAAGCGGCTTAAAGCACATTTCCTCCCCTTCGTGGGGAGGTCTCGCGAAGCGACGGTTGGGGGCACCCGGCCGTCCTTCGGTACCCTTTCCCGCAACGGGCAAGGAATTGGAACAGAGGGGAAGAAGATCATGCGCATCGTCGTTCATGGCCAGCAGGCCTTCGGCAAAGCGGTGCTCGATGCGCTCATCGCGCGCGGCGAGAACGTTGTCGCTGTTTATGTTGCACCGGAGAAGCCCGGCGCCAAAGCCGATCCACTGAAGGACGCAGCCATCGCGGCCGGGATTCCCGTCGTGCAGCCGGCGTCCTATCGCAAGCAGGAAGTGTGGGAGGAATTCCGCCTGCTCGCACCGGACCTTCAGGTGATGGCATTCGTGACGTTGTTCGTGCCGGAAGAATTCCTGAACATCCCGACCTATGGCTCGATCCAATATCATCCCTCGCTTCTGCCGGCAGGGCGCGGCGCATCGGCGATCAACTGGCCGATCATCAACGGCGCAACGGAAACCGGACTTTCGATCTTCTGGCCGGACAATGGTCTGGATACCGGTGATGTGCTCCTTCAGAAGAAAACTCCGATCAGCGACACCGACACGCTGGGCAGCGTCTATTTCGACCGTCTGTTCCCGATGGGCGTCGAAGCCATGATGGAATCGATTGATCTGGTGAAGGCCGGCAAGGCGCCCCGCATCAAGCAGGATGAAGCGCTTGCCACCTATGAAGGCCTTTGCCGCGCCGAGAACGCAAAAATCGATTGGGGCAAATGCTGGCAGCCGATCGACCGCGTGATCCGCGGCTGCAGCCCGTCACCGGGTGCCTGGACCACGCTCGACGGCAAGGTGCTGCAGATTTTCGAGGCCAAGCCGTTGCCCGCCAAGACACCGAAGGATATCGGCGGCAAGATCGGTGAGGTGGTCGAAATCGCCGCCGATGGCTTTTCGGTGGTGTGCGCCGACGGCCGCATCAAAGTTACCCGCGTCAAGCCCGCCGATGGCGGCAAGGTCCCGGCTTCCGATTTCGCAAAATCCGTCAATCTCGCCGTCGGCACGCGCCTCGGCTGAACGAAACATTTGTCCTAGAGGATTTTCCCATGCCCGCTTCGCAGCACCAGAATCCCAAATCCGATATCGAAATCTCGCAGTCCGCGAAAATGACGCCGATCATGGAGATCGCGAAAAAGCGGCTCGGCATCGACGCGATGAACCTCGACCCGTATGGCCATTACAAGGCCAAGGTGTCGATGGATTACATCAAGACGCTGAAGGATAAGCCCAATGGCAAGCTGATCCTCGTGTCCGCGATCACGCCGACGCCGGCGGGCGAAGGCAAGACCACGACCACCGTCGGATTGACGGATGCCCTGAACCATATCGGCAAGAAGGCAATGCTGTGCCTGCGCGAACCTTCGCTGGGCCCCTCCTTCGGCATGAAGGGCGGCGCCGCGGGCGGCGGTTATGCGCAAGTCGTCCCCATGGAGGACATCAATCTCCATTTCACCGGCGATTTCCACGCCATCACCTCCGCCAACAATCTGCTCGCGGCATTGCTGGACAACCACATCTATTGGGGCAATTCGCTCGGGCTCGACCCGCGCCGCATCGCCTGGCGCCGCGTGCTCGACATGAACGACCGGGCGCTGCGCCAGATTGTCAATTCGCTCGGTGGCGTGGCCAATGGCTTCCCGCGCGAAGATGGCTTCGACATCACGGTCGCGTCCGAAGTCATGGCGATTTTCTGTCTGGCTTCCGACCTCGACGATTTGAAGAAGCGCCTCTCCAACATCATTGTCGGCTACACGCGCGACCGCAAACCTGTTCGCGCCGGCGATCTGAAGGCGCAAGGCGCCATGACCGCCCTGCTCAAGGACGCGCTATCGCCCAACCTGGTGCAGACGCTGGAAGGGACGCCGGCCTTCATCCATGGCGGTCCGTTCGCCAACATCGCCCATGGCTGCAATTCCGTGCTGGCCACCACCACCGCGTTGAAGCTTGCCGACTATGTCGTGACCGAGGCCGGGTTCGGCGCCGATCTTGGGGGCGAAAAATTCCTCGACATCAAATGCCGCAAGGCCGGGCTTGAACCCGCCTGCGCCGTGCTCGTGGCGACCATCCGTGCACTGAAGATGCATGGCGGCGTCAAGAAAGAGGATTTGAAGAAGGAGGACTTGGCCGCGCTCGAATCCGGCATGTCGAACCTCAAGCGTCATGTCGAAAACGTGCGCAAATTCGGACTGGAGCCGGTGATCTCCATCAACCGTTTCAGCGCCGATTCACCGGCGGAAATCGAGCTGGTGAAAAGCGCCTGCGCACAGCTTGGCGTCGAATGCCATATGGCCGATCATTGGGCGATGGGCGGCGAAGGGGCCGCCGATGTGGCGCGCGCCGTGGTGAAAATCTGCGACAGCGGTAAGAGCAAGCTGAAGTTCCTTTATCCGGACGAGATGCCTTTGGTGGAAAAAATCCGCACCATCGCGCGGGAAATTTATCGCGCCAAGGACATCTCGCTCGACAAATCGGTCCGCGATCAACTCACCTCGTTCGAAGCCATGGGTTATGGCAAGGCGCCGATCTGTGTTGCAAAAACCCAGTACAGCTTCTCGACCAATCCGGATGCGAAGGGCGCCCCCGAGGGCCACACCATCAACATCCGCGAAGTGCGCCTGTCGGCCGGCGCCGAGTTCGTGGTGGCGATCTGCGGTGAGATCATGACCATGCCGGGCCTGCCGAAGGTACCGTCAGCAGATGCGATTGACGTCGGCACCGACGGCAAGATCGTCGGCTTGTTCTGAGCCATGCTGTCATTCCCGGCCGAGCGGCGGGCGCCGCGAGGGGAAGGGAATCCATTTGAAAAAACTGGATCCCCTTCCCTCGCCATGCTCCGCATGGCTCGCCGGGGATGACAATTTCAGACAGCATTATCGGGCTGATCCTCGCCGGCGGGCGTTCGCGCCGGATGGGTACGGATAAGGCATTCCTGACGCTTGGGGGAGAAACCCTTCTTGCTCGGACGATTGCGCGCGCCAAACCGCAAGTCGGTGAATTGCTGATCAACGCCAATGGCGATCCTTCGCGCTTTGCCGGTTTCGGTTTGCCGCTGATTGAGGATTCCATCGGTGGGTATCTCGGGCCCGTCGCCGGCATTCTTTCGGGATTGGAATGGGTGCGAGCCAACCGACCTAAGGTGAAATGGCTCGCGAGTTTTGCCTGCGACTGCCCGTTCTTTCCGCTCGACATGGTGGAACGGCTTATCGCCAAAGCGGAAGGCGAGAACATTTTCGTGGCGCTGGCGGCAAGCAGCGGCCGTCATCATCCCGTCTTTGCCGTTTGGCGCACGGATTTGCCGGCCGTTCCGAAAACCATTCTTCAGGACCAGGGCTTGCGAAAAATGGACGATTTCGTCGCGCTCTTTCCGAACACGCGGATCGAATTCAGGGTGGGGGATGTCGATCCGTTCTTCAACATCAACACGCCGGATGATCTGAAACACGCCGATGAGATACTGAATAAAATCTGACGATTACCCGCCGCTCAATGCCTGCACGATCTGCACGGAGTCGGAGGGGACCAGCGCGCGCGCCAGATCGAAGCTTTGCTCGCCATTGACGAAGATACGCATATGCGGGCGCACGCGGTCTTGCTCGTCGATCATACGAAATCGCAGACCCGGATAACGCCGGTCCAGTTCGGCGAGCAATTCGCCAAGGGACGCGCCATCGGCCTCGACCTCTCGCGCCCCGGTATAGGATCGCAGCGGCGTTGGGATCAAAACCTTCACACCTCGGCCGCCTCAACCGCGTAAATTTCGGGCAAATGATGTGCAATCGGCGCCCAGCGTTCGCCTTCATCGCGGCTCATCCACAAATCGCCGCTGGTGGTGCCGAAATACAGGCCCACGGGATCATGCGAATCCGCGGTCATCGCCTGGCGCTTCACGGTCCACCAGGCCTGCTCGGCGGGCAGACCGGCATCCAAGCGCTGCCAGGTCTTGCCGCCATTGCGGGTGGCATAAACCGAGGGCGCTCCGTCCGGACTCGTGCGCGGCCACACGCTCTGCCCGTCCATCGGGAACACCCAAACCGTGTCCGCGTCGCGCGGATGCACCACCATCGGAAAGCCGATGTCGCCCACCCGTTTGGGCATTTTCCGCCCAATGCGAATCCATTCGTCCGACGGCCGATCAAGCCGGTAAATGCCGCAATGGTTCTGCTGATACAGCCGGTCGGGATTGGAGGGACACAGCCGCACACAATGCGGATCGTGGAAGGTGATGTTGGCGGCATCGAAACCTTCCACCACTTCCATACCTTTCACCAGCGGCGCGAAGGTTCGTCCGCCATCATGCGATTCATGCACGCCACCACCGGACATGCCAAAATAAAGATGGGAGGGATCACGCGGGTCCACGATGATCGAATGCATCTTCGGCCCGTCCGGCGTGCCGTCCTGCTCGGCTCCCATCCAGGCGCGATATTGCGGGTCGTCATTGATGGCGCCGAACGGCTCCCAATTCATGCCGCCATCTTCGGAGCGGAACAGACCCTGCGGCGAGGTGCCGGCAAACCAGACCCCTGGTTCGCTCGCATGGGCAGGCGTCAGCCAGAAGGTGTGCTTGACGGTGCGCCCTTTGCCGCCGTCCGGGGCTTTGGCGAAAGCCGGCGGACGTTTGGCCTCTTGCCAACTGCGCCCCTGGTCTGTGGAGCGAAAGATGGTCGGCCCCAGATGTCCGGTGCTGGCCGCGACCAATAGGGTTTTTCCATCGCGGGGGTCGAGCACCAGATGATTGATGATCTGGCCGAGGAAATGCGGCCCCTCGGCGCTCCATTGTTTGCGCTTGGCGTCGCTGCGGTAAATCCACGCGCCTTTGCGGGTGGCGACCAGGACGAGCGTCTGGTTTGCGGGCTTCGCCTGGGCCGTGCGCTTTTGGACGGATTTCTTCGGTTTCTTGGTGGTGGATGCCATGATGATGTCTCTCTGCAACAAGCTCTGCTGCGTTACGTCGAACGGCGATCGCCGGAATCGACAATCGGCTGTTAAAAATCTGGTTTTTCGGCGGTCGGAATCGCGGTGGCGTGCCCAGAATAATATTCGAAACTGTTCTCGGCGCAGATTTGCTCGACCCATGCCCCTCTGATCCGCCGATAGGTCACATTGGCTGACCAAGGCCGGGTAAAGAACTTCGGGTCTTCGACGGTGAATTGCAGCTGCAAGCCTTTGCCCTTGTAGTCGGGGTCCACCGCCACATTGCCGCCCAGACCTGCCGGCCCATCCTGTTTCTGATGCCGCTCGGCGGCTTCCCGTGCAATCTCATAATCCACCAGCCGATAGCGCTCGACCAGATGCAGCGCCTCGCTCCGCGGCGTGCCGTAGCGGTCGATGACGGCGAACGGCACCGTATTGATGCCGACCGTATCGATCACCAGCGTGTCGCCTTCATAATGGCCGACGGAATCGCCCATTGCTGAGGGCGTGACGTGAGCGGGATGAGACGCGTTCAGGCGCACGTGCCGCACCTGGTCGTCCTGATTGTAGAGCAAGGTGATGCGATCTTTGCCCTGGATGATCTGAACGCCCAATTGCATGGCAAAGGTGAAGGGCGGGGCATAGGGCGCGCAATGATTGGATGGATCGGGATAACTGACGCCCCGCTTTGAAATCTCGCCCTTTTGCCGGACCATTTCAGCAGCCTCTGGCTTCAGCAGCGGATTTTTGTAATCGCCTACGAGCTGATTGGGATCGCCCGCGCCATTGGGCAGCCGCGCGAGATTGCCCACCGGAGCAGGCGCGTTCGCAATCGCCTCGAAATTGAATGCGTTGCGGCCCCACATGCCGGAAAAATCGGGGATCGTGCTCTGTGCCGCGATCACCGGAAACGAAAACATCGACGTTGCAATGGCCCCTACAACCGCATGCAAGAGCGATTTGGACATGCCCCACTCCCCTGCCGTTCATGGCCGCGAAATACTAGCCGCTGCGGCACGGAAAAACGAGAATTCGAAGCCCTGGGCTCGCCCTGTTCGCAGGCAAGGCGATCCGGTAGAATTGCATTATGTCCGCACGCAAGATTGACGAGGCCGGCGGTGAAACCTTCGCCGAGCCCAACGCATACAAGACCACACATATCTATCCCACGGTCCGGATCACGCCCACCGAGTCCGCCGCCGCGACCCGTGCGCTGGCGAACGAGGTGCCTGTTGCCCTGGAATTCGATGGCTCGCCCTATGCCGTGATGATGCTCACCCCGGCCGACCTGGAAGACTTCGCGGTCGGCTTTGCCTTGTCGGAGCGCATTATCGCGGATGCGGGAGAAATCGCCCGCATCGATGTGCGCCAGGGTTCGCGCGGCATCGGCATCGACGTGCGGCTGGAGAAGGAACATTCCGATCGCCTGGCCACCCGCCGCCGGGCCATCCCCGGCCAATCGGGGTGCGGCATATGCGGCCTGACCACCATCGAGGAAGCGCTGCCTCAGCTGACATCGTTGACCGCTGCTCCTCACATTTCCGCGACGGCTTTGTTCAAGGCATTGGCCGCCCTGCCGGCCCGGCAAACGCTCAATCGGGAGACCGGCGCAGTGCACGCCGCATCCTTCTGCTCAGCTGAGGGCGAGGTTCTGGTCGTGCGCGAAGACGTCGGCCGGCACAACGCCTTCGACAAAGTCATCGGCCATCTGGCTCGCGAAGGCATTGATCCGGCTTCGGGTTTTGCGCTGCTGACCAGCCGATGCAGCTACGAGCTGGTCCAAAAATCCGTGCTCGCCCGCATCCCGATTCTGGTCACGATTTCGGCACCGACCGAGCTTGCGGTGGCCATCGCCCGTGCGACAAATTTGACCCTTATCGCACTTGCGAGAGGCGATTCGGTCCTTAGCTTCAACGATCCCTTCAATTCACTCGTTAAGTAGTTCTGCAAACGGGATAATTTTAAGTCACCGCCGATAGGGATTTCCTCTGGGACATCCCCTATATTACGAGTTATAGGATGCCCCCCATGGGCATCTTCTGGAGTCGCACGTGTTAGGAAAAGATCGCGCCGCTTTGGCGAAGGAATGGGATGCCGGAGCCGCTCGTGAAATCGCAGAACGGTTGAAGCTTATGGAAGGGCCGCTTTTGCCCATCCTGCACGCTTTTACCGAGCGCTTTGGGTTCGTCAGCGATGAGGCTATCGTGCTGGTCGCCGACGTCCTGAATCTGACGCGTGCAGAAGTCCAAGGCGTCGTCGGCTTTTATCACGATTTCCGCCGCGAACCCGCCGGACGCCATGTCGTAAAGGTGTGCCGCGCGGAAGCCTGCCAGAGCATGGGCAGCGAGGCATTGGCCGACCGTTTGGAACGCGCCCTGGGCATCTCCTTCGGAAACACCACGCCGGATCGCCGCGTGACCTTGGAAGAGGTCTTTTGCCTGGGCAATTGCTCGCTGTCGCCCAATGTCATGGTGGATGGCGAGCTGCACGGACGGGCCGACGAGGCCAAGGTTCTGGAAGCGGTGGGGATGCGCTCATGACCATGCGCATCTTCGTTCCTTCCGATTCCGCCGCGCTCTCGATGGGCGCGGAAGCCGTGGCCAACGCGGTCTCGGCAGAGATCGTCTCGCGCAAGCTCGATGCGGTGCTCGTGCGCAATGGTTCGCGCGGTCTCTTCTGGCTGGAGCCCTTGCTCGAAGTTGAAACCGCCGAAGGCCGCATCGGTTATGGGCCGGTGAAAACCTCCGACCTCAAAAGCATTTTCGATGGCGGTCTTGGCGCCGCGCATCCCTTGAACCTCGGCCTTGTCGAGAAAATCCCTTATCTGGCGAACCAGCAGCGCCTGACCTTTGCGCGCTGTGGCATCACCGATCCTCTGTCGCTCGAAGACTACGAAGCCCATGGCGGACTTAAGGGGCTGCGCCGTGCGCTCGAACTGACGCCTGCGGATATCGTCAAGGAAGTCACCGATTCCGGCCTGCGTGGCCGTGGCGGCGCCGGTTTTCCCACCGGCATCAAATGGAAGACCGTGCTGGGCTGTGAGGCCGATCAGAAATACATCGTCTGCAACGCGGACGAAGGCGATAGCGGCACCTATTCCGATCGTATGATCATGGAAGGCGATCCCTTCGCGCTGATCGAAGGGATGGCGATTGCCGGGATCGCAGTCGGCGCAACCAAGGGCTACGTGTATATCCGCTCGGAATACCCGCATGCTTTCCGCCAGATGGTGCGCGCGATAGAAATCGCCCACGAAAAGAATCTGCTCGGCGTGACGGTTCTTGGCAGCAACCGCATCTTCGATCTGGAAGCGCGGCTGGGCGCCGGCGCCTATATCTGCGGCGAGGAGACATCGCTGCTTGAGAGCCTGGAAGGCAAGCGCGGGCAGATTCGCTTCAAGCCGCCGCTGCCTGCTATTGAAGGCCTGTTCGGCAAACCGACAGTCGTCAACAATCTGATCTCGCTGGCGACCGTTCCGGTTATCATGGCCCAAGGGGCGAATTTCTATAAGGACTTCGGAATGGGCCGCTCGCGCGGCACCATGCCGATCCAGCTCACGGGCAACATCAAACGCGGCGGGCTGATCGAGCGCGCCTTCGGCCTGACCTTGCGTGAGCTGATCTACGATTACGGCGGCGGCACCTATTCCGGCCGTCCGGTGCGTGCGGTTCAGGTTGGTGGCCCCTTGGGCGCCTATTGGCCCGAGAACCTGTTCGACGTGCCCTTCGATTACGAAGCCTTCGCGGCCAAGGGTGGCATGGTCGGCCATGGCGGCATTGTGGTGTTCGACGATACCGTCGATCTCGCCAAGCAAGCACGCTTCGCCTTCCATTTCTGCGCCATCGAATCTTGCGGCAAATGCACGCCCTGCCGTATCGGTTCGACGCGTGGCGCCGAAACCATCGACAAGATCATGCGCGGCGAGCGTGTGGTCCAGAACATCGACATCGTGCGCGACCTTTGCGAGACCATGCGCGACGGTTCGCT
This sequence comes from Micropepsaceae bacterium, assembly GCA_036264295.1. Lineage (GTDB taxonomy): Bacteria > Pseudomonadota > Alphaproteobacteria > Micropepsales > Micropepsaceae > CAIYRG01. The sequence continues at coordinate 9,684 of DATARE010000391.1, forward strand.
CTGTGCGCTCGGCGGGCTGACCCCCATGCCAGTAATGAGCGCGATGGAACATTTTCCCGAAGATTTCGACCGGAAGCCCGCGCATGCCGCGGCTGCCGAGTGATACAATGGGTTAAGCGAGGCCAGCCATGACCATTCACACAGATATCGACCGCACCCCGATCGACCGGGGCACGCCCGAGAAAACGTCGGTTCAATCGGTGTCGCTGGAAATCGACGGCATTCCCGTCACGGTTCCGGCCGGCACATCAATCATGCGGGCGGCTTCGCTCGCCGGTATCCAGGTGCCCAAGCTCTGTGCGACGGACAGTTTGGAACCGTTTGGCTCCTGCCGCCTGTGTCTCGTGGAAATCGCCGGGCGCAAGGGCACGCCCGCCTCGTGCACGACTCCGGCCGAAAACGGCATGAAGGT
>DATARE010000542.1:0-3025 GCA_036264295.1 Micropepsaceae bacterium
TCGCGTTTGCGACATGGAACCGTCATGGAAATTGGATAGTCCTTACCCATGACATCGCGCACCGAAGCCGCCGCAACCGACTTAAGCTTTCTCGTAGAAAGATTGGCGAATTTTCTACGGCGACAACCGGCCGTGGAACGGTTCCAGCTTGACGGCGCCTATCCAGCCGCGCTGAGCCGCGTCTTCCCTTTGATCGGTCACCACCTCATCGCGCTCATGCTGGTTGCGCGCGCCGACTACAATATCGTCGCGGCGGAACGTGAAATCGTGCTGCGCTATTGCATCGAGCGCGCCAAAAAGGCGGGACAGGAACTGACGGCCCAAGAAGAAGCGGCTCTCAGCGATTATCTGGAGGCGTTCGAGCCGCCGTTCTCGGAGCTGGAGCCGGCTCTGGAACGCTTACGGCACGATACAAAGGAGGATATCCGCGCTCTGATCGAAGCCGCGCACGCGGTCGTCGACGCCGACCATCATATTCGCATGGATGAGGTGGCAGTTCTCATTTCGCTTCGGCGCGATTTGGCGATCCTCTAACGCCCGCATCATGCGGGACAATATCAGCCTATTTTTGTTGCGTGATTCGCTGAAAAAATAGGCAGCCCCGCGCGGAAGAATGAGATTGTGATCGGCAATGCGACATTAAGCGAACCCATCGCCATTGCTCCGCACGCAGAATACCCCTAAACTTTTATCATCTTCCGGCGGGGTGGCATTCATCGGCAGACGGAAGATTGTCTTTGGGGGGAAATCGTTTTTTCGGCTCTTCGAGAGCAGGATTTTGGCGTCCCGTTTTCCTTGGGGTGTCAGGATAGTTTACATGTCGGGCGCGACAAGATTTGTAACGCATTGATATCGCTGCCGTTCGAAACGGGTGTGAAAATTGCATTTTGAAATCGAAGCGTTGGTGAGGGTTGACGAAAGTGGTGAGAGCAGCGCGTAAAATATTGGCGGCAGCTTCCTATGCTGCTGTACTCGGTTTGGCGATAACGTCTCCCGCCTCCGCGACATTGTTAACCAACGGCGATTTTGAAACGGGCGCTTTCGCACCGGGCTGGACCTTCGTCGGAAGCCTTACTTCTGTCGTGTCAGGCCAGTTTTTTGGAATTAACGGGCCTGAATCGGGCACGTATTACGTTGCGATGGGAAATCCCGGCTGCTGCGGAACGATTTCGCAGACGATTTCCGACACGCCAGGCGATGCTCTCGTCCTCACCTATTGGCTGGCCGGTGACGGAAGCAATCCAAGCTATTTCGATGTGCTGTGGAACGGCACGACCATAAATGGAAGCGAAGAGACGAATTTCAATTCCAGCGGTGTGTTCCAGCAATTCACGTTCGATCTTGTCGGAACCGGCACGGACACGTTGATGTTTCGCGAACGCGATGACCCGTTCTACCTCGGTCTCGACAATGTAAGCCTCGACATCCGTGCCGCCACAGTCGTTCCAGAGCCGGGTACATTGGCATTGCTGGGCTTGGGATTGATGGGAACATTTGCCGGCCGGCGCTACGCACGCAAACCAAAAGAACAGGCCTGAGCCCGCGCGGACGAGCGATCGAGATTTCGGCGGCCTTGCCCTAAAGAGGGTGTGAAACTCGGTGGCGCTTCGTGATGTTTCGCAACCGGCCTTTGGTGGGTTGCCGAAGCGAAAACATTTGCGCTTCGGCGGTCTCGTCATTTGCGGCCTTTGCTCGACACTCTCCGGTATCGCGCCCGCGATGGCGCAGCTTCCCGGCGGCTTGCCGGCCACGGTCGCGCCGGGTCGTGACCGGCCGCCGCTGTCGGCGCCGCCGCAGCCCGATTTCGATTTCCGCATCGAAGCACCGAACCGTTCCTCCGTGCCGCGCTCCGTTGACGAGATTCAATTCAATCTGGTCGACATCCAGGTGCAGGGTGCGGTGAGTCTGCCGGCGGAACGCTTTCGTCCGCTGTATCAGAACCTGCTCGGCAAAACCGTGAGCCTGTCGGATATTCTCGATGTCGCCGCTGCGATCGAGGCGGCGTACCGGCAGAGCGGCTATATTTTGGTGCGCGCTTTCGTTCCGCCTCAGCGCGTTGCCAACGGCATCTTCACCATCAACATTGTCGAAGGTTTCGTCGCGGGCGTTTCGGTCGAAGGCGGCGATGCGGGAACGCGCGACCGCATCCGTGCATTGCTGCAACCGGTTATTGACTCAAGGCCTTTGCGGCTTTCGGTCGTCGAGCAGGCGCTGCTTCTTGCCAATGATTTGCCCGGTGTCGTCGCCGCCGGTCTGGTGCGGCCGTCCTTGGATACGCCGGGCGCCTCCGACCTCGTGGTGACGGTCAACCAGGTCCCGATGACCGGCGGGGTTTCGCTGGACAATCGCGGTTCGAAATTCTCAGGCATTTGGTCGGGAACCGCCGACATCACGTTGAATTCGCTGTTCGACGATGGCGACAGCCTGGATGGTACCTTTGCGACATCGTTCGATGTGGCGCCATTCCGGCGTGTTGCCGGCCAACTGCGATATCGTCATCCCGTGGGTGGACGCGGCGCGATTTTCAGTCTCATCGGCACGGTCACGCATGGTCAGCCCGGTTCGACGCTGCAGGCGTTCAACGTGTTAACCAACTCATGGGCGGTGGGGCCCCGGCTTAGCTTTCCGTTGAAGCGCACCCGGGCGGAAAGTGTTGTGCTCGAAGGCGGAATCACGGTTCAGGCGGCGCGCGTGAATGTGCTGGGCACGGGTTTCAGCCATGACAAATGGCGCGTTGCCGATATCGGCGTGAGCTATCTGCGCAATGGATTTCTTGGCGCCGCATGGGCCGCAAATCTGGATCTCGCGCAAGGGATGCCCACACTGGGCGCCACCGAAAATGGCGCTCCCGAACTCTCCCGCGCCGGCGCGCGCACCGATTTTACCAAGCTGACCGGCGGAATCCGGTTCACCCGGCCGTTGCAAGGCGCGTTCAGTCTGGCGTTGGCCACGCAAGGCCAATATTCGCTGGATCCTCTTATCACCGGTGAGCAGCTCGCCTTTGGCGCATCGCAATTCGGCAGGG
>DATARE010000560.1:0-1519 GCA_036264295.1 Micropepsaceae bacterium
CTTGCGCGACGCGCCGGCCATGTACGGCAGGCTCGCCCATTCGGACCGTCCAGCGGCCAAGAATGCCGATCCGACGGGCCCGATCGACCGCGTGGCGAGCGCGGTGGATGGAGCGGAGTCGAGCCACGGCAGCGACATGGCGATGTGGCGCCCGGATCCGTCCGGACCGCAAGGCCCGATGCAGGTCAGCGAGGCCGCAGCGACCGATGTCGGCGGCGGAGACCGATTTGATTCACTGCAGAACCGCGCACTAGGAAGAGCGTATTTGTTGCAGCTGTTTGGGCGATACGGCAATTGGCCAGACTCGATCGCCGCTTATAATTGGGGCATTGGCAAGATGGATGCCTGGGTCAAAGCCGGACGACCTCCCGACCAATTTCTCGTTGGCGTTGCGGTCTACTTGCGCCGCGTCCTCCATGAAAGCGGTCTGTGCGACGGCACCGAGCCTAGGCGGCACCGCCAACCGAGCGAAGAGGCGAGGGAACCCGCTCTGGCGCCGCCGGACACGCTTGTCTACGCTGCATGTTCCGGACCCGCGGCTTGGGCCGGAGCATCCGGTTTTGGCGGTGGACCCACTCGATTTTCCAGAAAACTCGATCAGGCGCTGCAATTGGCTTTGCAGCGCGCGGCGCAGGGCAGGTGATCGGGTGTTAGGCTGCCAAGAGCAAACCCGCGATGCGCAAGGCGATATTCCACAGAAAGAGCGACAACGCGATGGTTGACAGCATCGCTGTGTCGAGGGGCAGGGGCTCTTGCAACCGTGTTGCCGCGTGCGCCATCGGGCTCCTCCGCTTGACCCTCGCACGGCAAATTCCGCGCTCGATCTTTACGAGCAAACAGCGTGCCATGCCGCTAAGAGATTGAAACCGCTATGCTCCTTTTCCCGTCCACGGCAAACCGTAAACTTTTCCGACGTAAAGGTGCCGCCAACCAGGGCATTCGTCTCTGTTTTTCCATGTCAACAAATTTGCAACGAAACTCTGATAAATCTGCGGCCTATCTCCCGTTACGCGCAATGCCGGCTCGGCTATTGACCGTGGAGAAACCGAGATGATGGAGATTTTTCTGATACAGCTGCTGGCTGCGGGCCTTGGCGCCCTCAGTACGGCTTGGGCGGACTGGTCGTATAACCGGGCGCGGATTGGTCGGCGCCTGCACGCGTTCTGGGTTGCCACTTCTATCGCAATGATTTGCCTGCCGGTCGTCTCTTGGGTCTCGATGGTATTTCTTGGTTCGGGGCTGCTCGGCCAATCGGTCGCTGGCGCAGTAGTCGGTGCGGTCTTTCTCTGGGTGTATCGAAACCTGCCGAAGCCCCGCCAAATCCGTAAATTGGGGCCGGGCCTTCCCGAAGCCGGAGGAGTGGCGCCGTTTCCCCCGGCGCCCAGGCTCGATGGGTGAACAATCCAATTTCGGATCACCGGCTGCCCTTCGCAGCAACATGCTCGGCTTTTGAAAGTGTTAGCTTTTCGGGGTGGACGATCGTCTTGTTCACCGCCGCGCGCGCCGCGCCGAGATTGGG
>DATARE010000605.1:0-6249 GCA_036264295.1 Micropepsaceae bacterium
CGGAACGGAATTTAAGGACTGCACCGAATGCCCGTCCATGATCACCATTCCTGCAGGCAGCTTCACCATGGGGTCGGATTCGGGCGACCGTGACGAAGTCCCGCTGCATCGTGTGACCATCGGCAAGAATTTTGCGGTCGGAAAATATGAGGTCACATTCTCCGAATGGGACGCCTGCGTCGCCGATGGCGGCTGCAATGGCTACAAGCCTGCCGATGGCGGCTGGGGCCGTGGCACGCATCCCGTGATTTTCGTGAGCTGGAACGATGCGCAATCCTATATCGCGTGGCTCCGCGGAAAGACCGGCAAGCCCTACCGCCTGCTTGCGGAAGCGGAATGGGAATATGCCGCGCGCGCGGCCACGGTGTCGGCGTATTATTGGGGCGCAAGGGCGAACACGACGGCGGCGAAATATGACTCCAGCAATGGCAGCGCGCCGGTGGGGTCTTATCCGCCAAATTCCTTCGGGCTCTATGACATGTCGGGCAATGTTTCGGAATGGGCGATGGATTGCCTGAGCAAGAATTATGAAGGCGCGCCAACGGACGGCAGTGCCTGGATGACAGACGATTGCGATCTGCATGCGTTGCGCGGCGGTGCGTGGAACAGCCCGGCGAGCAATCTCAGAACCGCCAATCGCGATTGGGATGCAGCGGGATTTCGCGTCAACCGGAACGGCTTCCGTGTGGCGCGTGGGCTTTAGTGTTATGGTGAATTTTGTCGGGATGTATCACATGCGATGGGGGTTCTGATGGTTCATACGGTCGATGAATTGCTGGGAATGACGCAGGCGCAACTGGACGCGCTGTTCACCGCGAGCGAGGCGGGCCCCATTCCGGATGGCGACGCGAAAGGCACAGCCATTGTCGCGCCGGGCACGAGTTTCAGCCGCGAGACGGCGTTCTTCGTCAACCATTTCGCGTGGCAGGGAAAAGTCTTCGACGCCAAGATGGGATTGCTGAAGAACAAGGTCTCGCCCTTCGGCGTGAACGCCATCGTCGCGCGCGTTTACAAGGCGCCGAGCTGGCTCGATGGCAAGGAATGTATCGTGCTCGATTATTCCGAAACCTCGATCGTGGCGCAGTGGATTCGCGACGAGATCCGAATGATCAGCCCCAATCTTTATCTCGGCAAAGTCTATTGGAATAAAACCCGTCTGATCGATTTCGCACTGCAATTCTAGGCCGCGAGAACAGCCGCTGTGATCCCGCAATGGTCTTTGCGCGGCTCCGCCGAACTGCGCCGGTAATTCGCCTCAATTCAATCCGGAGGACGAATGGAGAAATTCGGAAAATTCCAGGGCCTGTCGCTCGGGTTGGGAACCGAGAGATGGATCGAACGCCGCGCGCGTACTTTGCTGCATCTGATGCGGCGGTTCGATCCATTCTACCGGCCGTTCTTCAATGCGACATTGCGCGAACCCATCGCCGCGGTCGTGCAGGCGCTGTACAATTGGCGGCGGCCTGACCAGCATCTGGCGCTCGCCGAAGAAAAGATCATGCCCGGCGAGAAGGAGGCGCTGGCCTCCATCATCCATGACATGGGCGCGTATATGCGCGCGATGTACAAGCCGGGCACCTATTTGCGTGTCGGCAACACCAAGACCCATGGCGTGGTGCGCGGCGAGGTCATCGTCCGGGACGATATTCCCGCCCATATGCGGCACGGCATTTTCGCGGAACCCCGCAGCTATAAGGCTTGGGTACGCTTTTCGGGTCCCGGCCCCGACAGCCCCGCCGATATCGACGATGTTGGTTTCGGCAGCATCGCCATCAAGATGATGGGCGTGCCCGGCGAAAAATTGCTGGCGGACGAACAATACACGCAGGACCTGATTTGCGTCAGCACGCCGACCTTCGTAACGCCCGACATCGTCGAGAATGCCAAATTGCAGGTCCAATCCAATTTGCGCGGCACGCCCTTCATGTATTTCTGGCGTCCCGGCAATTCGCACATCCTCGATTTCTTCATGCAAGGTCTGTGGAACGAAACCAAGACCAGCCCGCTGGAATCGCAATATTGGAGCTGCGTTCCCTATCTCCTCGGCGAAGGTCAAGCGATGATGTATTCGGTGCGTCCGAAAGTGTGGACGCGCAGCGCAGTGCCGAACCTGCCGTTCCGGCCGCCCGGCAATTATCTGCGCGATGCACTGCTGAACACGCTCGCAACGCGTGAGGCGGAATTCGACATTCTGGTCCAGGTGCAAACCGATTCCCACAAAATGCCGCTCGAGAATGCCGGCGTGCGCTGGCCCGAGAAGCTCTCGCCCTGGGTGCCGGTGGCGACACTGCGTTTGTTTCGGCAGGCGCCTGCCTGGTCGGCGCAATTGGATCTGGCGCACCGGCTTTCCTACAATCCGTGGCACAGCTTGAAAGAGCACCGTCCGCTCGGCAATCAAAGCCGCGCCCGCTACGACATGTACCAGACGCTGGCGCATTTGCGGCAAACCGAAAACCGCACGCCGCATGTCGAGCCCACCGGCGACGAGATTCCCGCCGATATTTTCGACGATTCCTCGCGCGACGATGCCGAGGCGTGGGAGGATCAAGGCGGGGTCACGCTCTACGCCACGGTGCGTGCGGATTCGATCAACGCATTGAAAAGCGAGTTGGCGGCCATTCAAGCGCGGGTGGAGGCGGATGGCATGCCCTTTCGCCGGTCCTCGCGAATCCATTATGCGCGCTTCGTCTTCGTGGAAGAATCGCTCGATGCGGGCCTTGGCCATTGTCAGCCCGGACTTGCCTATCAGGGTGATTTCGATGGGCCGCTGAGCCAGCATCTCGATGAGCTCACCGGAATTGCGGCCGAGGAATTCGCCCGGCTGGGCGCCTGTCTGGTGGACACGATTCCGGTCGATGCGGCGGGCCTTCGGCAATGGCTGCAGGATCATATCATCCCCGACGCCACGCATTATGTGAACGCCATCGGGCGCACGGTGCGGCAGATCCGCAGCGAAGCGCGGCTGCGCCAAAAAATCGAAGATTTTCTGGATCAAGCCAATCCACGGGCGCAGGACCCGGAAAGCCTTCGCCGCCAGATTATCGATTTCGTTCGCAGCGATCCCACCCTCCACTGGGCACTGAAGCCGGTGCTGAAAGGCGGCTGGCCGCTGCGCCGGGCCATCGGGCGGATTTTGATTCTGCTGATCGGGATTCCATTGGCGGTGGTCGCCTTCCCGCTGATCCTGCTATGGGCCATTGCCATCCGCTGGCATGAAAAAATCGAACATGGCGATCCGCCAATTCCGGAGCCCGCCCATGTCGCGGAGCTGGCGAATGTCGAAGACCGCACGATCACCAACCAGTTCAGTGCGGTTGGCTTCCGCAAGCCCGCCTGGATTCGGCTGGCGAGCCCGGTGATCTTTCTGTGGCTTGCCAATATCGTGGTCCGCTATTTCTTCGACACCAACAATCTTGCCGATCTGAAGACCATCCATTTCGCCCATTGGACGTTTATCGACCGCAAGCGCCGGATGCTGTTCACCAGCAATTACGACGGCAGCCATGAAAATTATATGGGGGATTTCATCGACATCGTGGGCTGGGGGTTGAACGCATCGTTCAGCCATGGCGTCGAATATCCGCGCACGCGCTGGCTGATCCTCGATGGCGCCTGGAACGAACGCACGTTCAAGCGGCACAACCGCAACCGGCAAGTGCCGACCCAGGTCTGGTATGCGGCCTATCCCAATCTTTCCGCGATCAATATTGCCGAGAACGCGAAGCTGCGCGCATCCTTGTCGGCGCCGCAAAAAGACAAACAATCGTTCGATTGGCTGAAGCTTCTGCGGCGTGATTGGGGCCGCCCCGCGGCAGAGCCGGTCGTGCTCGAACGCGAAGACATGCAGGCGCTGCTGACGCGTGGCCACAGCCATCACAAGGCGGCGTGTTTTTTCCTGCTCACATTTGCCGGCGGCAAAGACGGAGCAGGCGCGGCCAAGCGCTGGCTGGGCGAACTGCTCGCCGACCATGACGTGGTGATGAACGGCAAGACCGAGAAGCCCTGCGCGCATCTTGCCTTCACGCATGAAGGGCTGAAACAGCTCGGCTGCGCCGAGACTCTGCTCGCAGGGTTTTCCGACGAATTCCGCTTCGGCATGACGACGCTGCACCGCCAGCGCCTGCTTGGGGACAACGGCGCGAGCGCACCGGAAAATTGGGAATGGGGCAGGCCCGGTCAGAGCCTGCATGCCGTGCTGATGTTGTATGCGGGGGACGAAGACGAACTCGCGCGCGTTCGCAACCGCTTCGAAACGAACTTCAAGCGCCATGGCATCGGCGCGGTGCCGCGCGACACAACCTGGTTCGCCAACAAGAAAGAACATTTCGGATTTCACGATGGGATCACGACGCCTCCGATCGAAGGCATCAAGCCCGGCGGACCGGACCCCTTGAGCATCAAGCCGGGCGAGTTCATCTTCGGCTACCAGAATGAATATCGTCGCTATCCGACGAGTCCGCTGATCCACCGTTCGCTCGACCCGTTCAGCCATCTGAAGCTCGATGTCGAAGGCTCGGGTTTCGCGGACTTCGGCCGCAATGGCAGCTATCTGGTTTTCCGGCAGATGCGCCAGGATGTCTTCGGATTCTGGTCGTTCATCGACAACGCCGCGCGCCAGATCGGCGGCGCGCATTCGTGCGAATGGTTGGCTTCCAAAATGGTGGGCCGTTGGCCCGGCGGCGCGCCCTTGGTGCTTTCGCCTGACGAGGACGATGCCAGCCTCGCGGATGCGGACGATTTCATGTTCCACCAGGCCGATAAAATGGGCCTGCGTTGCCCTGTCGGCTCTCATATCCGGCGCACCAATCCGCGAGATTCATTGGACCCTCAGCCGGGTTCGGCGGAGTCGCTGTCGCTGACCAAGCTGCACCGGCTGTTGCGGCGCGGCCGCACCTATGGCGATTGCCTGGCCGGCATGGACCCGGCGTTGATCCTGGCGCATGGTGACGATGGCAAGGACCGCGGGCTTCATTTCATTTGCCTTAATGCCAATATCAGCCGGCAATTCGAGTTCGTGCAGTCGAGCTGGTCGAACAATCCGCAGTTCGGCGCGCTGTACGACGACGTCGATCCTTTGACCGGCGAGCGCGGCCGCTGCCAGGTGAGCGACAGCGCGCCGGGAACCGCGAATTTCACAATTCCCCAAGACGGGGCGCGCATTCGCGTTCGCGGTCTCCCGAATTTCGTTACGGTGCGCGGTGGCGCCTATTTCTTCATGCCGGGCATGAGCGCGTTGCGTTACCTCGCCACGCTGCCGTAGCGTTATCGTTCCTTCGCCGCAGCGAGGATGATGTCTGCGGCCTTTTCGGCGGCCATGTAGATGGCGCTGACGATGAAGAAGCCCGGGATGCGCGGGAACACGGAGGCATCGACCACGCGCAAAGCCTTTGTCCCATGCACGGCGAACTTGCTGTCGAGCACGCCGCCGGCCTCTCGCGGGCCAATCGCGCACGTGCCCGACGCGTGGTGGCCCCAGGCATTGTCCCGCACATAATCGCTAAGCGCTTGGTCGCTTTGAAGATGAGCCCCGGGCAGTTCCTCGCGCGCGACCTCATCGCGCGCATTCACCGATGCCATGATGCAGCGGGCGAAGCGAATTCCTTCAACGACCGCCTTGATGTCCCGGCCGTCCTTGTCTTCCGCGAAATAGTTGAAATCGATGAGCGGGGTGTCGCGGGAATCGGCTGATCGCAGCCTCACCGTGCCGGCGCGGTTCTGCGTGTGCGCTTTGAGGATGGCCCAGGTGAGATAATCATGGTTGTCCACGATCAGCCGCGAATAGGTGGGAAAATAGCCTTTGAAATAGCCGACCAGCGCCATGCAAAAAAGATCTGGCACCGGCACATGCGCGCCCGAACGCCGCGCAATCGAAACGGCGGCGCCATTCGAAATGTACATGCCCTGCTGCGCATCGCGCCAATCGCGGTACAGCGGATCATCCTTTTGGAAGCGCGCACCGGCCAGCGATTTCCACGGAGCTTTCATGCGGTAGACGACGCCGATCTCGTAGCGGTCTTGCAGATTGCGTCCGACGCCCGGCAAATCGACCCGCACCGGGATGCCGTGTTTTTGCAGTTCCTCGGCCGGGCCCACCCCGGAAAGCATCAGCAATTGCGGCGTGTTGAACGCGCCGCCGGCAAGGATCACTTCGCGCCGGGCAAGAATGCGTCTCCTGATGCCGGGCTCACTGGAAGGTTGCGCATGAGCCCGATAGAGATGCGCGCCTTTGAGATAATCGACGCCGATGGC
>DATARE010000024.1:0-14950 GCA_036264295.1 Micropepsaceae bacterium
ATGCGGCGCCTATCCTGGATGAAAATTTCTGGAAAAATGCGGTGGTGATGGCTCCACAAAAGAAGATCGCGACGAGCGTGCGATTAGACCGCGACGTACTGGAATGGTTCCGCGCAAAGGGTAAAGGCTATCAAACGCGCATCAATGCGGTGCTTCGCGGCTACATGCAGGCGCACGAGCGATAAGGGTTTTTCACTCGTTTCTCGAAAATGCCGTGCCTTTCGGACGTGAATGCATGCGGTCGGCCGCTCTGATAATTTTCGGATTCCTGCTCTCTGCAGCCGCGCCAACTCCGCCGCCGCAGCGTGCCGCCTGTGCCGATGATTATCTGACCGTGGAAACGCTTCGCGGAATCATTCTCGAAATCAAACCAGCTCCCGATCCGTTCAAAACGGCCGACATTCATTTCTCAGGACCGCACCCCTGCGAGGATGTGTGGATCCAGGTGCTGAAGGCGGACGCGGCCCGCTGCCGTGAAGGCGCAAGCATCGAGGCCACGGGCGTGGTCACCATGGATGCGGAAGCCGGCGACAATTCCTGGGATATGGGGCCGGCCAAAAACGATTACATGACGCTGGACGACGACTTCCACTGCAATTGAGCGGGTGGGACATGGCGAAAAGGGCGGGTGATGCGACCGGTTCGGCGATCCCAATTTCAGCATCACCCGTCTTTCCCACGGGCCGGCAATCGATGCCGCAAGACCGGCTCAGCCGGATTTCGCCTCATTTCCATTACCGGCGAAGTGAACAATGACCTGTCCGGGCACGTGGATGCTCATTTCCTTATGACCTTCGCCGGCCACGTCGGTGCTCAGCCTGTAGGAACCTTTGGGCAGATCCATCAGCACCCAAGGCCCCCCACAGTGCACGGAAAGGTTTTTGCCCTGGCCAATGACGGTCACGGTCTCGTCTCCGAGATATTGACCGTTGTTCAGCGCGAACTCCAAGCGCGTCGGATAGGCACGCCATCTCGGGTTCGCTCTCACATCGGCGCTCTCGCCAGTGCAGACGGTTTCGACACCGTCGATTTCATGGGCTGGCCGGCGGCCGGTGCCTCCGCTGCCGCCAGTGCAACGCCACAAGAAGAGGCCACCATCAGCATCGCCGCTGAAAGAATGCGCAAACGCATGTCCGTTACTCCGTTTAGGGGCGACTTTCGTCGCTAAGCCCCCAAAGCGCCATGTCGGAGCGGACTATGAAAAATGACTTTCGTCGGAATGAAATCCAAAACAATCCGAGTCACGTTGGCGTGGCTGACGTTACCGGTGGATTTCAGGATGGGATGCTCTCGACCTGTCGACTTCGCGGTCGAACTCTTTGGCGGCGGACGCCAATGAACTCAAATGCGTCCCCTCCGGCGTGCGGCGGCTCGTGACCAGATAAACCGTTTCGATTCGCAAATCCGGGGTCAGGATGTAGATATTTTCTTCGATCAATGCGACGTCGTTGCGAGTCCTGATAATCCTGCGTTCAGATGCCATCGTAGTTCCTCGTCTTGAGGCGCCGAACGGTTCGGCCTCGATGGTATTTAGATGGGACCGCCAGATGAACTCACCGCATCGTCCAGGTGAATTCCAGGACATCCCGAACACGACCGCGTGCACGAACCTTCGTGTTTAGAACGCATCCTTGCGGCGGCGGGTTTCAGCGAACACCTCGACATCGCCGGCCGCTTCCAATCCCAGGCTGCGGCGAATCTCCGGCGAGGCGGCGCGCAGGAACGGGTTGGTCTTCTTCTCCAGCTCCATGGTCGAGGGCAGTGTCGGCCGGCCGGCGGCGCGCACCGCCTTCACCTCCGACATCCGCGCGTTCAGATCGGGGTTCCCCGGTTCCACCGTCAGCGCGAAACGGCCATTGGCCTCGGTATATTCATGGCCGCAATAGATTCGCGTCGCGTCGGGGAGTTTCATCAGTTTCGAAAGGCTGCTCCACATCATCGGGGGATCGCCCTCGAACAGCCGGCCGCAGCCCATGGCGAACAGCGTATCGCCGGTGAAGACCGCGCCGTCCGCCTCGAACCAAAAGGCGATGTGCCCTTTGGTGTGGGCGGGAATCTCGAACACTTTCGCGACATGGCTGCCGACCGCGCAGGTTTCCCCTTCGACGACACCGATATCGATGCCGGGGATCCGGGCGGAATCTTTCCCCGGGCCGATGATGGCCGCGCCGAATTCCGCCTTCAGGGCCTGATTGCCGCCGACATGGTCCATGTGATGATGGGTGTTGAGGATATGGGTCAGCTTGAGACCGCGGGCCTTCAGCGCCGCCCGCACAGGCTCCGCTTCCGAAGGGTCGACCACGGCGCAGACCCCTTCGCTGCGGTCATAGGCCAGCCATGCATAATTGTCCCTGAGACAAGACACCGGTTCGATTTCGAGCGGGAGCATGAAAGAATGCCTTGTTGGCCGATTCTGCCGTCCAGCTTAGGCTTTGAGGCGAATCGGGCGGATGGAAGCGTTTATTTATGCTGAGCCAGTTGGGCGGCAAGCGCAACGGAAACCGGGACATTGAGCCCGATCCCCTGGGAGTCTAAGCATTCTCATGGCCTTGGACGTCCCAACGCTGGAAGAATTCTATGACGGCCGCATCGGTCAGGTCGCGCGCCGGCTCATTCTGATGCATCTGCGGACCCATTGGCCAAGCCTCTCCGGCCAGCGTGTGCTCGGTTTCGGTTACGCCGCCCCTTATTTGCGCCCGCTGGTGGGAGAGGCCGAACGCACCATCGCGGCCATCCCCCAGACCCTGGGCCCGGCGCCCTGGGGTGCGGGCGGGCGCAGCCTCACCACGCTGGTGGACGAATTGGCCCTGCCCTTCCCGGATTCGTTTTTCGACTGCCTGCTGGTGATCCATGGCTTGGAGGCCGCCGAGGCCCAGCGCCCTTTCCTGCGCGAGCTTTGGCGGGTTCTGACCCCCGCCGGACGGATGATCGTGGTCGCCCCCAACCGCGCGAGCCTTTGGGCGCAAACCGAGACCTCGCCTTTTGGACATGGCCAGCCTTACAGCCGCGGGCAGTTGCAGCGCCTTTTGGAACAATCCCTGTTCCATGCCGAACATTGGGATGCGGCTTTGTTCATGCCGCCTTTCGGCAAGGGCCGGAGCGTGCGCAGCGGCCAGGCCTGGGAGCGGATCGGGAACCGGATATGGCCGGGTCTTGCCGGGGTCCACATCGTGGTGGCCACCAAATCGCTCTATGCCCCCGCCGGTCTGGTGAAGGCGCGCCGCCGCGTTGCGCTCAAGCCCGCCATGGTGAGCGGCAGCGTGCAGCCAAAAATCGCCTAGCCGGAACGGTGAGCGGTTGCTACTTATCGCGTTTTTAAATTCGTCATCGCCGGGCCTCATCCTGAGCTTGTCGAAGGATGTCCCGGCGACCCATGAACTCCTGCGCCGAAAATGTTCATGGGTGGCCGGCACGGAGGCCGGCCATGACGGATAATCCATCCATAAGCGCTATTTTTTTGCCAGCAGGAAGATCGCGCCTTGGGCGAAGATGTTCGGACCCCAGGCATCGGGATGCATCACCCGCGTGCGCTCATTGTCGATCAGCGCCAGCGCCTTTTCGATATGCGCACCGGTCTCGTGCGCCAGCGCCAGAAAGTCCGAGATGGTGCAGAGATGGATGTTCGGGGTCTCGTGCCAGCTATGGCCGAGCGCATCGGTCACCGGCATGCGCCCCGAAAACAGCAGCGACAGCCGCACGCGCCAATGGCCGAAATTCGGAAATGAGATGATGACGCGCTTGCCGATGCGCAACAGCTCGCGCAGCACATGGCTGGGCTTTTCGGTGGCCTGGATGGTCTGCGACAAAATCACGATGTCGAAAATCCCGGAGGGATATTCCGACAGGTCGGTGTCCGCATCGCCTTGCACCACCGAAAGGCCACGCGCCACGCATTGGTTGACATTGTGCTGGATCAGTTCGAGCCCGCGCCCGTCCACGCCTTTGGCGCGCACCAGATATTCCAACAGCGATCCGTCGCCGCAGCCGATGTCGAGCACCCGCGTTCCCGGCGGGATCATCGCGGCAATAGCGGCAAGGTCGGGGCGCAGGCCCGGACCAGCAGCGATCGGCGCTTGCTGATTCATTGCACGCCCTTGACCGCGGCCGCGGCACCGAGAAAGCCGCGCATGGTGCCGAACAGTTCCGGCTCGTCGAGCAAAAACGCATCATGGCCGCGGTCGCTTTCGATTTCGACGAAACTGACATTGGCGCCGGCCGCGTTCAGCGCGTGCGCGATGCGCTTGTTTTCCGCCGTCGGAAACAGCCAATCGCTGGTGAAGGAGACGAGACAAAAGCGCGTTTTGGTGCCGCGAAAGGCTTCCGCCAGCACGCCGCCATAATCGCCGGCGAGATCGAAATAGTCCATCGCCCGGGTGATGTAGAGATAGGAATTGGCATCGAACCGGTCGACGAATGTCATGCCTTGATGGCGCAGATAGGATTCGATTTGGAAATCCGCATCGAAGCCGAACGACAGCGCGTTGCGGTCGGCGAGCTCGCGCCCGAATTTGCGCTGCAGCGCCGCTTCCGACAGATAGGTGATGTGCGCGGCCATGCGGGCGACCGCGAGGCCCTTGGCGGGGCGCACGCCGGCAGGCCCGTAATCGCCGCCGCGCCAATCGGGATCGGCCATGATCGCTTGGCGGCCCACCTCGTGAAAGGCGATGTTCTGTGCCGAATGGCGCGCCGCGGTGGCGATCGGCATGGCGGAATAGACCCGCTCGGGATAGGCCGAGGCCCATTGCAGGACCTGCATCCCGCCCATGGAGCCGCCGAGCGCGCACAGAAGCTGTTCGATACCCAGAGCATCCAGCAGCATCGTCTGGGCGCGCACCATGTCGCGGATGGTGACGAGCGGGAAGGTCAAGCCATAGGGCTCACCCGTCGCCGGATCGATTTCGCCGGGGCCGGTGGTGCCCATGCAGCCGCCGATCACATTCGTGCAGATGACGAAGAAGCGGTTGGTGTCGATGGGCTTGCCAGGCCCGACCGCGTAATTCCACCAGCCGGGCTTGCCGGTCACCGGATGGGTGCTGGCGACGAACTGATCGCCGGAAAGCGCATGGCAGATCAGGACCGCATTGGAACGCGCCGCGTTCAACGTGCCATAGGTCATATAGGCGATGCGGATCGGCGACAGCGCCTTGCCGGAATCCAGCACCAGCGGCTGCTCCGGCCCCAATTCCAGCACTTGGCCGCGGTCTTCCGCCGGGGCCCGCAGGGGGCGCAGGAATTGCGGGGGCGCTGCTTCTGACAATCCGTTCTCCCTTGGGCCGTCTGCCAAAGATGCGTAAGCGGGAGCGTGTGCTAAGTCGCGCGTCCCTGACTGTCAACGAGTTCGGCTTGGCGCTGCGGCTCCGCCGCCATGGGCACTTGGAACAGCGCACCCGTAATCCGGTAATTGTGGAACAGCCAATAGAGCTTGCGCATGGAGCGCTTCCAGCCCTTGAAGCCGATGAAAGGAAAGGGAAAGCGCGAGATATGGCGCAGCAGAATCCAGGGCCGCCGCCGGACCTGGCCGCGATAGGATTCCCCGACATCGATGATTTCGCCATGGAGCAGGATCGCCGGCCGGAACAATTCGGCCAGGGCTTCGGGCGAGGGGCGGAACATGGTGTCGATGGGATCGCGGTGATGCGGGTAGCTGAACGGCACCGTGACGAAAATGAGCCCGCCGGGCCCGACAATCTCGGCGCAGCGCCGCGCCAGCGCCTTGGGGTCTTGCACATGTTCGAGGATGTTGCAGCAAAGGATGGATTTCGGGCGGTAGCTGCGGATGCGCGGCAGGTCGGCGTCGGAGAGGATGTCGGCCTTGATGTCGATCCCATTTCCTTCGCGCGCATCCAGATGGACCACCCGCACACCGCGGGCCCGCAGCGGCGCAAACAGCCGGCGTTCGGCCCAGGGCTGCGCAATCTCCCGAAAATCGCTGGTGCTGCTGCCGACGTTCAGAAGGGGCGACAGCTCCTCCGCCGACCGGTCGCGGAGCAGAGATTCCAGCCAGGCCGCCTCGCTTTCGAACATTCGTGCCTCTCGTCGTCGCGGCGGCAGACTGCGGCAAAGACCGTGGCCCCGCAACGCTTTGATTTTGCGCTTCCCGCCCCCTATCAATAGTCCCCGGAGCGGGGTGCACGGGTCTCAAGGGCCCCAGCCCGGACGTGGCAGTTTTGGGGTCTGGCCGTTGATGCGCAAAAAGCCTGGCACGCTGGAGGGTCTGCGTGGCGAAATCGACCGGATCGATGACGCCCTGCATGATCTTCTGATCCGGCGGGCCGAAATCAGCCGGGACGTCGCGAAGGTCAAGCAACCGGCATTGCCGGATGGCTCCGACGCGGTTCCGGCCTTGAGGCCGGCCCGGGAAGCCGCGATTTTGCGCCGCCTTCTAGCCCGGCACAGCGGGGATCTGCCGCCTTCCGTGCTGGTGCGGATCTGGCGCGAGATCATCGCGGCCAGCCTGCGCGTGCAAAGCAAGTTTCATCTCCATGTCTATGCGGCCGACAATGCCTCGGGATTTGCCGATTTGGCGCACGCCCATTTCGGCTCCCTGACCCCCATCCGGACCCATACGCGCCCCTCCATGGTGGTGCATGCCTGTGCGGAGGAACCCAGTTCCATCGGCATCGTGCCGGTGCCGGAAATCGAGGAACCCGGGGCCGCCTGGTGGGCCCAGCTCGCCCCGGCCGGGGAAAAAGGCCCCCGCGTGGTCGCGAAACTCCCCTTTGTCCAGGAGGGCGAGGAGGGGCTTTCGGCCTATGCCATCGGGACCGTCGAACAGGAAGATTCCGGCGACGATACCACGCTGCTGCTGCTGGAGATTTCGCCGGGAATTTCCCGCGCCAGCCTGCAATCCTATCTGAAGAGCGCCGGGCTGAAGGCGAAATTGAAAGCTGCCGGACGGCTGCTTGAGAAAAAGGTTCCCGACGAGGTCCTTCTCGAAGTGAAGGGATTTGTCGGCAAGGACGATCCGAGGTTGTCGGCGCTTGCCGATGCCGCCGGGGACGCCATCATTCGCGCCGTTCCCATTGGGGGTTATGCCAACCCCGTCATTTTGCCCCCTGCCACGCCATGAGCCTGACCCCCAAACCCGGCGTGATGGAGATCGACGCCTACATCCCCGGCCGCTCCGAGGCCAAGGGGGCGGCGCGCGTCTTCAAGCTGTCCTCGAACGAATCGCCGTTCGGGCCCAGCCCTAAGGCTGTCGAAGCCTATGAGGCGGCCGAACCCCTGCTCGGCATCTATCCCGAAGGGACTGCGAGGATCCTGCGCGAAGCCATCGCCGCGCATTATGGCTTGGCGGCCGACCGCATCGTTTGCGGCAATGGTTCGGACGAAATCCTGACGCTGCTCGCCAATTGCTATGTGCGCCCCGGCGATGAGGTGCTGTTCAGCGCCCATGCGTTCTCGCTCTATAAAATCGTGACGCTCGCCAATAGCGGCGTTCCGATCGAAGTGCCGACGTGCGATCTGGCGCTCGATATCGGCGACATGATCGCGCGCATCACCGACAAGACGCGCATCGTCTATATCGCCAATCCCAACAACCCGACCGCGAGCTACGTCCCGGTATCGGAAATGCGGCGGCTGCATCGCGCATTGCCCGATACCGCGCTGCTCGTGATCGACGCCGCCTATTCCGAATATGTCCAGCGCAACGATTACGAGGCCGGTATCGAGCTTGTCAGCACGACCAGCAACACCGTGATGACGCGCACCTTCTCGAAGGTCTATGGCCTCGCCGGGATTCGGATCGGCTGGTCCTATTGTCCCAAGCAAATTGCCGACGTGCTCAATCGCGTGCGCGCGCCCTTCAACATCAATATCGCCGCGCAGCGTGCCGCCGTGGCGGCATTGGCCGATGTCGCCCATACCGAACGCGCCATCCGTCACAATGAATTTTGGCGCGCCACGCTGATCGAACAGATTCGCGCGCTGGGCCTTCGGGTGGATGACAGCGTTGCGAATTTCGTGCTGATCCATTTCCCCGATGTGCCGGGGCGCCGTGCCGCCGACGCGGATCGCTTTTTGATGGCGCAAGGTATAATCATGCGCGCCTGCGGGTCCTACGATTTGCCGAATTGTTTGCGGCTGACCGTGGCCAGTGAGGAAGCGAACCGCGCCGCGGTCGCGGCTCTGCGTGATTTCATGGCGTCGCGATGACCGATACGGCCCCCATTTTCGACAGAATCGCGCTGGTCGGCGCGGGGCTCATCGGTTCGTCCATCGCCCATGCCGCGCGCCGCGCCGGGCTGGTGCGTCATATTGCGGCTTATGTGCCGCGTCCTGAAACGCGGGCCCGTGCCGAAAAAGCCGGCTTTGCGGATTCGCTGCACAGTGAAATCGAAACGGCCGTCAAAGACGCCGATCTGGTGGTGCTGGCAACGCCAGTGGGCACCTATGCGGCCTTGGCCGAGCTCATGGCGCCCTGTCTGAAGCAAGGCGCGATTCTGACCGATGTGGGATCGGTCAAGGGTCAGGTGGTGAAGGAGGTCGGCCCGCATGTGCCCAAGGGCGTGCACTTCATTCCGGGTCATCCCGTCGCCGGCACCGAAGAATCGGGACCCGAGGCGGGGTTTGCCGAACTCTTCGACGGCCGCTGGTGCATTCTGACGCCGCCGCCCGGAACCGATCCGGACGCGATCGAAAAACTGAAACTGTTCTGGCAGCGCTGCGGCAGCGATGTCGAGATCATGGATCCCAAACATCATGATCTGGTGCTTGCCATCACCAGCCATGTGCCGCACCTGATCGCTTACAACATCGTGGGCACTGCGGCGGATTTGGAAAAGGTCACCCAAAGCGAGGTGATCAAATTCTCCGCCAGCGGCTTTCGCGATTTTACCCGTATCGCCGCCTCCGATCCGACGATGTGGCGCGATATCTTCCTGAACAATCGCGAGGCGGTGCTGGAGATGCTGGGCCGCTTCAACGAAGATCTGGCCGCGCTTCAGCGCGCCGTGCGCTGGGGTGACGGCGATGCGCTGTTCAACCTGTTCACCCGTACGCGCGCCATCCGGCGCTCCATCATTCAGGCGGGGCAGGATACGGCAGCCCCCAATTTCGGACGCTCAGGGACCACGCCCGGGCAGCGCTGATCCGGACGCCACCCGGATATCGCCTTTGGCGAAAGCAAGCGTGAGACCGGCCGGCGCTTTTCCGTCCTTCGCGCCATTGCTGGTGAGTGTGCCGGCCAGAAGCCCCTGCTCATCGAGCGTGAGTTGCCCATTCAGCTCGGCATGCGCATCGGGCCAGGTGAGCGTCAGCTTGCTGACCGCAATGGTGCCCATCTGGCCTCGCCAATCGGCCACCGCATCGGCAACACTCTGCGTCCCCGCGCGAAGGGAATCGAGCACATCGGCTTTGTCCAGCTTGGCGCGCGCATCGATCAGCGGCAGAACGGTCTCCGCGCCACCGGCGGCATAGCCCGCGCCGATCCTGGCGTTGTCGATCTCGATTGCGATGTCGATGCTGTTGTCGGGCCGGGCCAGAAGATGAAGCTGCGCCCGCGCCGCCATGAGCGTGCGGGTCGGATTGGCGCCCGGCGTTGCATCCTTCGCCTGGGGTTCGATGAGGTCGAGATCGAAGCGCGTCAGCCTGTCGCCCACCAGGATCGCGCTCGCCTGCGTCAGACCGGGCGTCACATACAGGACGCGCGGCCCGGTGCCGGGCTTCACCGGCGGCTGGGCAAAAGATTGCAGCCCCGAGGCCTCGAAAATATAGCGGTTCTGGCCATAGGAGAGCCGGTGCAGAGCGAGCTTTTCCACCCGCCATGCGGTTTCGCCTTCCGGGGCTTGATGCGAGAAAGTGACGCCCGACAGCACCGCATCGATGCGAAACGGAAACCCGCCGACGGATTTCTCCGCGAAGGCGAACACCACGCCGGGGATGACTTCGCCGCCATTGGCGCGGTCAAGACGCACGGCCAGCGTGTCCGCCTGCACGCGCCAGAAGACGCTGTAGAGCACGACGACCAAAAGCAGAAGACCGACCGGCCCGTAGAAGAAGATGCGACTGGAATAGGACATGCGGCCATTTTCATTGTTTGAGTGGGCTTGACCAGACCCCCACCCCAACCTCCCCCTTACAAGGGGAGGGGCCGCCTCATTTTCCTCTCCCTAAAAAGGAAAGGACACCCGCGCAAAACGCAAATGGGCGGTGGGCCTCAGGCGCATTTGGAATAGCCGCACGCGACACAGGTGTCACACCCCTCCAGCTTGACGAACCCCGCGGCACTGCAACGCGGACAGGTTCTGACCGCGGCACCTTCGGCCCCGCGTTCGGCGGCGGCGGCCCGCTGCGCGTCGGTTTCATCCAACCCCGGCCTTGTCATGAAGCCGATGGCGATGAGATGGCGCTCGATCACCTCGCCGATGGCGGCCAGCAGCGAGGGGATATAGCGCCCGCCCATCCATTGGCCGCCGCGGGGATCGAACACCGATTTCAGCTCCTCCACGACGAAACTGACATCGCCGCCCCGGCGGAACACCGCGCTGATCATGCGGGTGAGCGCGACGGTCCAGGCGTAATGCTCCATATTCTTGGAGTTGATGAAAATCTCGAAAGGCCGCCGCCGGCCGCCCTCATCGATGTCGTTGATGGTGATGTAGAAGGCGTGGTCGAGATCGGGCCAGCGCACCTTGTAGGTGTGGCCGGGAAGATCGCCGGGACGGTCGAGAGGCCGCGTCATATACACCACGCCCGCGGGTTCCGGCCTTTCCTGTGGCCGGAGCGCGAGCGCCGTCGCGGCAACCGGCAAAGCCTGAACGCCGCGCGCAATCAGGGACTGGGGCTCGGCGGCCACGCGTTTGGCCGCCGGCGTCACAGCCAAGCCCGTGCTGCGGCTTTCGCCGGCGTCGGTTTGCAGCACCGCGCCCGTGACCTTGTTGGGCCGATAGGTCGTGCAGCCTTTGCAGCCCTCCTGATAGGCGATGCGGTAGATTTCCTTGAAGTCGG
This sequence comes from Micropepsaceae bacterium, assembly GCA_036264295.1. Taxonomy (GTDB): domain Bacteria; phylum Pseudomonadota; class Alphaproteobacteria; order Micropepsales; family Micropepsaceae; genus CAIYRG01. Next base: position 10,951 of record DATARE010000024.1, read on the forward strand.
CGAACGACATTTGCGGCGGGCAGTTGATGGTCTTGGAAATCGAGCTGTCGATGTATTTCTGCGCCGCCGCTTGCACCGCGACGTGATCGGCAGGAGTCAAATCCTGCGCGGTGACGAAATAATCGGGAAGCTTGGTGTCTTCGCCAAAGAGCGCGCGGAACCGGCGATAGGCGTAATCGCTGACGCGTTCTTCGCGCGTTTCGCCATCGGGCATCAGCACGTTGCGCGTATAGGAATGGGCGAAGACCGGCTCGATGCCGCTCGAAATATTGTCGGCGAACAGCGAGATTGTGCCGGTCGGCGCAATCGATGTGAGCAGCCCGTTGCGGATGCCGTGCCTGGCGATTGCGTCGCGGATCGGTTCAGGCAGCACCGCGATATTGGGCCGCGCCAGATACGCCGCCGCATCGAACAGCGGAAAGGCGCCTTTTTCCGCGGCAAGTTCGGCGGACGCCGCATAGGCGCTGTCGCGCACAATCCGCATCCAGCGCTCGATCGATGCCAGACTGCGCGAGGAGCCGTAGCGCGTGCGGCAGAACATCAGCGCATCGGCGAGGCCAGTGACGCCGAGACCGAGCCGGCGCTTTTGTTTGGCTTCTTCGGCTTGCGCCGGCAACGGAAAGCGCGAGACGTCGATGATATTGTCGAGGAAACGCACCGCCGTGCGCGTCAGCGCAGCCAGCTGCGCTTCGTCGAGGCGCGCTTCTTCCGTGAACGGACGATCCACCAGCCTGGCGAGATTGATGGAGCCGAGCAGGCATGCGCCATAGGGCGGCAGCGGCTGCTCACCGCAATTGTGTGCCCACAGCCCGTTGGCATCGAAGGCATTGAGGCCGGGAATAGCCACATCGAACACTTCCGACGTGCCATCGGCGGACACCGATTCCACAGTCGCAAGAAAGCGCTCGCGGTTGAGCGACCTGCGATAACTTGCAATCAATGTTTTGAGGCGGGCAGCTTTATCGCTATCGGCAAAACCGACAACCTCGCCGAAGCGCGCAATATTGCCGCCGCCGATGACGAGTTCGTGCTGGGCGCGCGTTTTATAGGGACGTCTGCCGCCCTTCCCATCGGGGAGCATGGAATGCCCGCTTTCGCGTCTCTGCCGGTAAAGCGTGCTGGCGATCCCAAGACGAAGAAGCATGCGTTGAACCGCCGCCAGCAATTCTTCATCGCTTTGCGAAAGGCGGATGCTCACGCCCTTTTTCTGAGTCCCCTGAATGCTCCCGTCGGCATCGAAAATCCCGCGCAGGAACCCGCGATAAAATGCGCTGGAGCGGCGTTCGATATCCGGGGTCACAGTCTTGCAGCCCGGAGAAAGGCCGTGCCGCGCGGCCAGCTGTTTGACCGCAGCCAGGGACAGGCGTCTCTCACCCCGTCCGGGAACCTCCATCCATCCCGCGAAATCGGAACGATGCGGTAGCGTATGGGCGGCATCCAGAGCGTGCCGCATCACACCTTCGATGCCCGGCCGCTCCACATCTCCATTGGCCACACGCTGCCCCGGCCATACCGAAAGAACGGCCTTATCCGCCTTAAGCGTGCCGTCGCCGATCAAGAGACCGAGCAAATAACCTTCGGCCTGGTCGGTCCGCGCGAATTCGGGTGCACCCCAGTCTGCAAGCGCGCGATGATCGTGAAGCTGGATTTCATCGCCTGCGGCCAGAGCGCCGGCTTCCGTCCATTCCCAATCCAGGGACCAGCGCGTGTTCCTTACGACCCGGCGCACGCGATGATCCCCGGTCAGGCGCAGTGCATAGCCTTCCTTTGTGACGAGCCGGACGGTCGGTTTGATCCCGCGCGAAAAAAAGCCCCGGTCATCGCTGGGCCATTCTTTCCCATCGGCGACAGCGGTGAATTGGAGGTCCCGCAGCTCGGCGATCTGGCGCGCGCCTTCCGACGTCATCACCCATGTATCGGCTGTAAGACACGGATTGGTCGCGTAGATCGTCTCGCAATAGGAAAGATTGTTCAGCGCATTCACACGGTCGATGAAGATGACGCCGGGCTCCGCCGCCTCATAGGTCGAGACCATGATCTTGTCCCACAGCGCACGCGCCGAAACCGTGCGGTACACCGTGCCGTCGAACACCAGATCCCAGGAGCGGTCGTTCTCCACCGCGCTCATGAAGGCATCGGTCACCAGCACCGACAGATTGAAATTGCGCAACCGGTTGCCGGCCTGCTTGGCGGTGATGAACTCCTCGATGTCGGGATGGGAGCAGAGAAGCGTCCCCATCATGGCCCCGCGCCGTGCGCCCGCCGACATGATGGTGCGGCACATGGAATCCCACACATCCATGAAGGACACCGGCCCCGAAGCATCAGCGCCAACCCCTTTCACGGGCGCCCCCTTCGGGCGAAGCGTCGAGAAATCGTAACCGATGCCGCCGCCCTGCTGCATGGTCAGCGCCGCCTCGCGCAAATGGGCAAAAATGCCGGAGAGGTCGTCAGGCACCCGCCCCATGACGAAGCAATTGAACAGCGTCACGGCCCGTCCCGTCCCGGCGCCGGCCAGGATGCGTCCCGCGGGAAGGAAACGATGCCCGGCCAGACTGTGGGCGAAAGCGAGTGCCCATTCCCGCCGCTTCTCGGGGGCTTCCGCCGCCGCCGCGGCCAGCGCCACGCGGGTCCAGCTTTCCTCGACCGTGCGGTCCAGAGGCGTCCCGTCGGGCGCCTTGAAGCGATATTTCATGTCCCAAATCTGATGGGAGAGTGCGTCCACGGCTGGGGCTTTCTTGGGCTCGAAAACTTTTAAATCAGGTCCTCTTAAGAACGCATAAGGCGCGAGGGCCTGCTCCCAATGTCCGCATTGGAGGCGGCAGAGTCAATGAGCCGTTCCCTTTTTGTTCGAAACGGCCCGGAGAAATCATCCCTGCGGATAGGTGGCCCGCACCCGCGCCGAGCGCTCCAGATAGAGCAGCCACAATCCGGCGATGACGATCTGCCGAATGCCGGTGGCGGTTGCCGGACCGCGGAGCTGGCTTGCGAGTGCCGCATCGGCAAAGCGCGAGACCAGCCCCAAAAGCACAATGCCCAGAACCAGCGCGCCCAGCGTGAGCATGGTGATGAAGTAGATCTTCGTGACGGCGACCGCATTGGGGCGCCGCTGATACAGCAAGAGCCCGGCGTAAAAGGCGAACGCCGCAAGCCCGAGCTCCAAAAGCGCTTCGAAGAACACGGCGCTCTGCAACGCCGCCGACCCGCCCGACGCGCGCCACACCGCAAACATGCCGACCGCCGCCAGGAGCGGAACGAGGCCCATCAGATAGATGCAAAGCACCAGCAGCCAGCCGCCGATTCCGCGAAGGCTCTGTCCTTCGGTGATCCTGCCTGAATTCATCGCATCCCCCTTTATGTCGGCGCTTTATAATCCATGCCCCGGTTTTCGCGAATTGGCTCGCGTCCCGTCTCTTCCAGCAGACGCTGGGTCGCCCCTTCGATGCGGGCTTGCAGGTCCTGCATGAAGCGATGCCGCGGCAGACCGGGCGGAATGGGTTCGAGGAATTCCACCACAATAGTGCCAGGCCGTTTCCAGAACCCTGCCCAGAACAGACCCGAATTGTGCGCCACCGGCACGCAAGCCACATCGAGCAGCGCATAAAGCCCCGCCACGCCGGGTTTGTAATCCGGCGCCGCGCCCGGCGCTTTGCGCGTGCCTTCCGGAAAGATCACCACCGGACGGCCTTCGTCGAGTGCGCGCCCCGCCGCATTGGCCATGATGCGCAGCGCCTTGGCCCCGGCCGCGCGGTCGATGGCGATCATCCGCATCTTGCGGCAATACCAGCCATAGAGCGGAATCCTGAGCAGCGATTGCTTCAGCACAATGGCGGGCTGCGGCAGCAGCGACAGAAACGCCACCGTCTCCCACATGCTAAAATGCTTGGAGGCCACAAGCACGCGAGGGTTCGCAAGTCGCCCGCGCACCTCGAGCCGTGTGCCGGCGATCCAGCGCAATCCGAACAGCACCAATTTCGACCAGATCCGTGCAGCGAATAAC
>DATARE010000191.1:0-4182 GCA_036264295.1 Micropepsaceae bacterium
CGGCAGCGGCGTATCGCGGCATGCCGCCCACCAGCTCGGCACGCAGGAATGCGCCACAGTGACGACCGGTGCGCCGAACGGCAGGCTGGCATGCCAATAGCCGTTGATATGCACGATGTCTGGCTTCAGCGCCTTTTCAAGCGCCAACAACTCCTTTCCGGATGCAACCAGATCGACTTCGCAATTCTGCATCCATTCCAGGCGGTATTCCGTCGCAACCAGCCTGACGTTGGAGAGGTGAGAGGCCTCGCTGCGTTGTGCTTCACTGGGTAGGCCGCCCATGGAAAAAAGCGTGACCTCTACCCCCAAGTGCTGCAATCCGCGACAAAGCTCCATCGCGTACGTCCACACGCCGCCGACAGTATCGGCCGTCATCAGCACATGCAGCGACGCGGGCGGTGTCATGCCGCGCTCGCCTGTTCAAGTGTTTGGAGCGGTCGTGGTGCGTCGTCCTGGATATCGCTGAAGTCGCCATAGCGGCCTAAATAATAATCGACAGCCCGTTCCCAGGCATGATCGTCGGGAAGCCCCCACAGCCGCCGATAATCGGGCGAGCCAGGATATGGAAACAATGGCACGGGATCGTTTGCCCAAACACCATGCGCGCGAAGTGTCTCGCGCCATTCGCGAACCGCGTGCTCATCGTCTTCGGCCATTTTGATAAGATTGGCCTGGACGAAGGGAACATTGTCCTTCGCCAGGATCAGACGGTCTGACAATTCCTGGGTGGACAGCTTGCACTTCTTGTCGAGCACATCGCGTCCTTCCTCCGTCAGACTTTCGACGCCGGCTTCGATGGAAACGCAACCCGCCCGGCCGAGCAGGCGGATCATTTCAGGTTTCCAAAGGTCGATTCGGGTTTGAACGCCGAACTTCAACCCGCGCCCTACCAACGCGTCGAGCAATGGCTTGTTCGGCAGGAAGATTTCATCAATGAAGTAGATATATTCGACGCCCCTTTCGCAGAGCGCGTCAATTTCGGCAAGCAGCGGGTCCAACTCGCGCCGCCGATAGGCATCGCGGAAATTGTCCTTGGCGCAGAATGTGCAGTGATAGGGACAGCCACGCGAGGCTTCCACTTCGCCCCCCGGGCCAACAGGGGCGGCATCGAACCTATGGTGGTGGTGGTGATGATGAGTAATCCACTCTTCGCCCCATGCGATTGCCGGAAGATGGGCAAATTGCGTCGCCACGGGCCCACCATAAATTTGGATGGCGCCATCTTTTTTTATCGCGGTCCCCGGAATTCCATCCCCTGCGCCTTCTGCCAGCGCGAGTAAGATCTCCTCGCATTCGCCCATCACGGCAAGATCGGCAGGCAATTTCATGAGCGTTGCGCGTGGCGTGGTCGAGGCATGCGGCCCGATCACGACCTTGCGCCCGCCAATCCCATCGAGTGCGCGCAACAGATCGCGGGGAACGCGCAATTCGGGCGGAGCGCAACGCCAAAAGAGATAACTCGGCGCCGTTGTCACCACTGTCATATCGGGCGCAAACGCCTTCACCCGTTGTGCGAGCTCAACGTGGGAAAGGCCGAACATATGGCCATCGAAAATTTCTGCCTGGTGCCCATTCCATTCCAGCAGAGTCTTGGCCGCGCCATATTCGAGCGGCAGGTGCGGCTCGCGGCAGCCGAAGTAAATGCTATGATCGAATGTCCATTGCGGCGTGACCAAGGCCACTTTCATGAGGCGAGCCTGCGTTCCGGCGTTGCGTGCTGTTCGGCAAAAGCCTCTTCGATCCAGGCCGCCAGTTTCCTGAGACCTGCGTCGACATCCACCTGGGCGCGCCAACCCAAAACGCGATGCAGTTCCGACGTGTCGGAGACGTACCAAAGCTGATCGCCAGGCCGCCATGGGTGATAAGACACGACGGGCGCGCGCCCATTCAATTCGCCGATTCCGCGCAACAATTCGCGCAGCGAAATCGCGTTGGCGGAACCGCCGCCCAAATTGAACGCCCGGCCGGACACCTGATCGATATTGTCGAGAGCCAGCAAATAGGCGCGCACGGCATCTTCGACGTACAGGACGTCACGAACCTGATAGCCATCGCCATAGATCGAAATGGGCCGGCCGAGATTCGCCGAGATCAGGAAATGCGCCACCCAGCCCTGATCTTCGGTGCCGTATTGGTGCGGGCCATAAAGGCAGCTCATCCGGAACACGCAGGTTCTAAGACCAAACACATGCGCATAATCGAGCACATATTGATCGGCCACTCCTTTGGAGCAGCCATACGGGCTGTAAAACGATAGCGGCGTCTTTTCGCCAAATCCCTCCGCGCATTCGCGTGAGATGTAGCGATCGCCGGAACGCTGCATGGTCTCGCCATCCATAAGCTTGCCGTAAACCTTGTTGGTTGAGGCAAACAGAACCGGGGCGTTACGTTGGGCCTCTGCGACGGCCTCCAGAACGTTCAGCGTTCCACGCGCATTGATTTCGAAATCCTCGATGGGATTGTCGAGGCTGGTGGTGACGGCAACCTGTGCTGCAAGGTGGATAACCGCGGATGCCCCAGCCACCGCGCTTTTCACAGCCGCCTGGTCACGAACGTCTCCTTTGGCGATCCGTATATGGCTTGGATGAATGCTGCGCAGCCAGTCCGCGTTTTCAACCACGCGGGGCCGGGAAAAATTATCGAAAATCAGAACGTCGTCGCCCCGCTGTGCCAGCGCATCGCAAATATTTGTTCCAAGAAATCCGGCTCCGCCGGTTACCAAGACATAGCCCCCGCGCTGGCTGTCACCCGTCATGCTACCAATCCTCGGCGCGATAATTCCTGCGTTGCTGCTTCGACTCCATCGACGGCGCTTTGCTCCAGCAACCACTCGACAAGTTCCGTGAGCCCGTCCTCGAAGCGTACCTGCGGAGAGAACCCGAGAAGATCGCGGGCCAAACCGATATCGGCGAAGCAGTGGCGAATATCGCCCGCGCGATATTTGCCGGTGATATGCGGTGTAATCGTCTGACGGCCCATCACACGCGCCATGGTCTGAGCGATATCGAGAACCGTGCGGCTTTCACCCGAGCCGATATTGAACACCCGTCCGCGGGCAAGCGGGGATTCCAATGCCAGCCGGCAGGCCCTCGCCACATCGCGCACATGCACGAAATCCCGGCGCTGCAATCCGTCCTCGAAGATCATTGGTGGGCGATCGTTCAGCAGGCGCGAACCGAAGATCGCCAGCACGCCCGTATAGGGATTGGAGAGCGCCTGATACGGGCCGTAAACATTAAAGAACCGCATCGCCACAACTTCACGTCCGTAAGCGGTGCCGAAGATGAGCGACATCCGCTCCTGGACATATTTGTTGAGCGCATAAATCGAATGCAGCGCCGGCGATTTCGATTCCGGTGTTGCCACCGGTTCCAAAACCTCACCCGAAGGGGCGACAAGTTCCCAGCGCGCAGCTTTCAATTGATCGAGGGACCGGGGCGATGGTTCTACCGACCGGTTTCCCAGCCGTGCCAAACCCTCACCATAAATGCTCATGGAGGAGGCAACGAGCAGGCGGCGGATGTCGTGCCCAATCATTTCCTCGAGCAGCACGGCCGTGCCAAAATCATTGGTATGCGTATACCGTCCGATTTCGTACATACTTTGCCCAACACCGACATTGGCGGCGAGATGGCAAACCATCTCCACCCCTGTCAGGGCCTTCCTGACAGTGTCGCGGTCGGCGATGTCTCCGATGATGAGTTCCACCTCGTCGTCGAGATAGGAAGGGCGAGTTCCATCGGCGTGCACTTGCGCGTCGAGTTTATCAAGTGCGCGAACCGAATATCCGGCACGTAAGAGCTCTCGTGCCAAATGTGCGCCGATGAAGCCAGCTCCCCCAGTGATCAGGATGCGTGAAGACACGAAGCGTATTCCTTGCATTATCGCTCGCCGTAACGCCCCGCGAAGTCTTTCCGTTCCGCAATTTTTGAAGTTCCTGCGACGAAACCGAAACCGTTCTTGATCGGCATGCACTGTTTTCGTTCTGCCAAGCCAAAGGGTTGAATGCATGCAACCCACATAAAAGCGAAGACGCGTACACCCGCCCGCAGCCGGAAACGTTTAAGCGAATGGTTCGCGATGCAGAGAAACCGATGTGTAATGCGGCAGGCGATGAATGGATTGAGGCGATACGGCGCGGTGATTATCCGCATGCTTGGTGCATCGAGAGCGCTATTCTTG
>DATARE010000203.1:0-5302 GCA_036264295.1 Micropepsaceae bacterium
ACCGGATCATGGCGGCGACGGCACGCGAATATGGCTACACGCTGATGACGCGCGATACCTCTCTGCTGGCTTACGCCGAAGAAGGCCATATCCGTGCCCGGGCCTGCTGAAGCTTAGCAGTTGCAGGTAGATCCAATACACGTCAAAGTTCCCACTCCTAATCCATGGTCCGGGGGGGCGTCATGGGACGGTCGGCACTTCAATCTGCGGCGTGCTTTCTTGGCATTTGTCTGACCTGTTGCGCGACGCCGCAGTTGCAGACGCCAGGTCCGGCTTCCGCCGATATTGAGCGGGAAGCGGAGCTTCAGCGCAAATTCGCCTTCGAGCACGCGCGCGACGAACAGCTTCGGGTTCTGACCACCGGCTACCGGTTGACCACGGCAGCAGCGGACCTCTGCGGCACAAACGTCACCGGTGCGGCAGGCTTTTTTGTGTGGAGCGCGCGGAACTTCACCGGGGACGAGGAAAAACTGGCGCGCCGCGCCTACGGCATACACGACGGTTATTCTGTCCTTGCGGTCGTGCCGGGCAGTCCCGCGGCAGAAGCAGGCCTTCACCCCGGCGATCGTGTCGTATCGGTCGACGGTGTGGCCACACCCGAAGCCACCCGTGCATCGCTCCAGGCGATGCGCGATCACGCCAAGGATGCCTTTCAAAAGAAGCGTTCGCTCAGCGTAAATGTCGTGCGCGATGGAATGTCATACACATTGCCCATCGCGTTGGTCCCGGCCTGCGATTACCAGCCGGGTGTCGTCAAATCCGATATCGTGAATGCCTATGCCGATGGCAACCAGATCTTCGTGACCACCGGCATGATGAATTTCGTTCGCTCGGACGAGGAACTCGCGCTCGTTCTGGGACATGAACTGTCCCACAATTTTCTCGGCCATCTTCAGGCGCAGCGGACGAACCGCATCATCGGAACCGGCGCCGGCCTGTTGGCCGATGTTCTGATCATCGCCGCAACCGGCGTGAATCCGGGTCTTACGCGCGCGGGCGGCAATGCGGGCAGCCTCGTCTTCTCGGTCGCGTTTGAGCAGGAGGCCGATTACGCAGGTCTGTATGTGATGCGGCGCGCAGGTTTTGAGATCGAGGGCGTATCCGAGTTTTGGCGGCGCATGGCGCTCGACAACGCCAAGCAGATACAGACGCCAACGGATCATCCGCCAAGTGCGGAGCGCTTCGTAGCCCTTGAACAGGCGGTCGAGGAAATCAAGGCGAAGGAAGCCCAGCATGAGCCGCTGAAGCCGAATCTAAAGAAGCGGTAACGAAGCAGGTCCTTGCCAGTCATCGCCAAAATGGCCGATTTCTGCGGCATCGTGCCGCAAACCCTCGAAAATTAACTCTCACTATGGTAGCCGCCATGCATACGTGGCCTTGATCTTCAGGGCTCGTGCCCACACGCACCGGCTTTGGACGCGACAGGTCGTGACAAGCGCCGCTCTTCATGGGAGAGCGATCGCTCTGCGCGCCTCAGCCACCAAGGCCGGATTTCAAAGGGTTAGGACTTTGGCTCATTCGCAAACGGAAGAACCGACGCGACGCGACTTTCTGTATATCGCTACCGCCGCGGTGGGCGCGGTCGGGGCAGCCACAACGCTGATTCCGCTCATCGGGCAAATGAATCCTTCGGCCGACGTGCTCGCGCTGGCATCGATCGAGATCGACCTGACGCCGATCATGCCCGGACAATCGGTGACCTTCACTTGGCGCAGCCACCCGCTTTTCGTGCGCCGCCGCACGCCGGATGAAATCGCCGCCGCGCGCGCGGTCAAGGTTCAGGATTTGCTCGATCCCGTCGCGCGCAATGCCAGCCTGCCGGACAATGCGCCCGCCACGGACGAGAACCGCATCCATCCGTCGCAAGGCGCAGGCAAACCTGAATGGCTGGTGCTGGTGGGTGTGTGCACCCATCTTGGCTGCACACCGGAAGCCAGCACCGCGCAGTCGCGCCAAGGCGATTATGGCGGCTGGCTCTGCCATTGCCATGGCTCGCAATATGATCAGGCTGGCCGTGTACGAGTCGGGCCCGCGCCGCGCAATCTCGACGTGCCGAATTACGCCTTTTTATCCGATACACGCATCAAAGTCGGTTGAGGAATCTCATGCACGGCTCTTATGTTCCCAAAACCGGTTTCGAACGTTGGCTGGACAAGCGGCTTCCCCTTATCCGCTTCACGCAGGAGCATCTGGTTTCCTACCCGACGCCGCGCAATCTGAACATCTGGTATACCTTCGGCGGCATTCTCTCGTTCTGCCTCGGGGTTCAGATCATCACCGGCATCGTGCTGGCGATGCATTACACGCCGGATTCGCGCCTTGCCTTCGATTCGGTCGAGCACATCATGCGCGACGTAAATTCGGGCTGGCTGCTGCGCTATCTGCACGCCACGGGCGCCTCGATGTTCTTCCTCGCCGTTTATATCCATATGTTCCGCGGGCTGTATTACGGCTCGTACAAGGCGCCGCGCGAGATCATCTGGATTCTGGGTGTCATTCTGTACGTGCTGATGATGGCGACGGCCTTTCTCGGCTACACGCTGCCCTGGGGGCAGATGTCGTTCTGGGGCGCCACCGTCATCACCAACTTCTTCGGCGCCTTCGATGCGCTGATCCCCGGGCTCGGTACGGCCATCGTGACGTGGCTGTGGGGCGGTTTCGGCGTCGACAATGCGACGCTGCACCGCTTTTTCAGCCTGCATTATCTGTTGCCGTTCGTGATTGCCGGCGTGGTGGTGTTGCACATCTGGGCGCTGCATGTGCCGGGCAACAACAATCCGCTCGGCATCGATGTGAAGAGCCCGCAGGACACGGTGCCGTTCCATCCCTATTACACCGTGAAGGATCTGTTCTACCTGTCGTGCTTCATGATCCTGTACGCCTATTTCGTGTTCTTCAATCCGAACATGCTGGGCGATCCGATCAATTACGCACCGGCCAATCCGATCCAGACGCCCGAAGACATCGTTCCGGAATGGTATTTCCTGCCATTCTACGCGATTCTGAGATCGATCCCGAACAAACTGCTCGGCGTGCTTGCGCTGTTCGGTTCGCTGCTGACGCTGCTTGCGGTTCCTTGGCTGGACACGTCCTCGGTGCGGTCGGCGCGGTTCCGTCCGCTCTTCAAGCAGTTCTTCTGGATACTTTTCTTCGATTGCCTGATCCTGGGTTATGTCGGATCGCAGCCGGTGGATGCTTCCCTTTTCAACACGCCGATCCCGATGGTGTGGCTGGGGCGCATTGGCACGGCTTATTATTTCCTGCATTTCTGGATCATCATGCCGATTGTCGGGCTGATCGAAACGCCCAAACCTGTGCCCGACTCAATCGCCAAATCGGTGCTCGCCACCACGCCGGCCGAGTAGGAACCCGCGATGTCCATTTCGTTCAAGCGCTCTCTTCTCGCCGCGGTCCTTGCCGGAACGGCGTTCTCCGCCTCGGCCCAAGACAATCCTGCGCCGGCTCCGGCACCCGCTTCAGTGGAAGCCGTGCCCGCGCCTCCGAGCGGACCGGCCGCACCGGCGCCTTCGCCGAACAATCTGCCTTCGGCGGTGGCGCCCGCACCATCCACCGCGGCGCTGCCGCCCAAGAAGATGGAATGGTCGTTCAATGGCCCCTTCGGCACCTATGACCGTGGCGCGCTGCAGCGCGGCTTCCAAGTCTACAAAGAAGTCTGCTCGGCCTGCCATTCGTTGAACCGGGTCGCAATTCGCACGCTGGGCGATGCGGGCGGCCCTGGTTTCTCCGAAGCTGAAGTCGCCGCCCTTGCCGCAGGCTACAAAGTGCCCGCCGAACCCAATGAGCAGGGCAAGACCACCGACGATATGGGCCAGCCGCTGACGCGGCCCGCGGTTCCGGCGGATTATTTTCCGCCCCCCTTCCCGAACGAAAAGGCCACCCGCGCGGCCATGAACGGCGCCTTGCCGCCGGATCTATCGCTGATCGTGAAAGCCCGCGAAGGCCACGAGGATTATGTCTATTCCATCCTCACCGGCTTCGGGCAGAAGCCGCCTGCGAATGAGAAGATGGCGCGCGGCATGAATTACAATCCCTATTTCCCGCGCCATCAGATCGCCATGCCGCCGCCGCTGGCGATGGGCTCCGTCACCTATTCCGACGGCACGCCGAACACCATCGATCAGGAAGCCCATGACGTGGTGACGTTTCTCGCCTGGGCCGCCGAGCCCAAGATGGAGGAGCGCAAGCGCACCGGCTTCAACGTCATGCTGTTCCTGATCGGCTTCACGGTGCTGCTCTATTTGTCTTATCGGCGGGTGTGGCATGGCCATCACGACGTGGGCGCCACCGGCGAAGGAAAAGACTGACCTTCTGAATCTTGTTCCCCTGTATTGGAGCCATGATAGAACCACCCTAAGTTCAGGTGTGGCACATGACCAAGACGGTTCTCGGCATTATTGGCGGCTCGGGTGTCTATGACATTTCGGGCCTGGAGAACGCCCGCTGGCAGCACGTCGATTCGCCCTGGGGCGACCCGTCGGACGATCTGCTGTTGGGAACGCTTTCGGGTGTCGACATGGCGTTTCTGCCGCGCCACGGCCGCGGTCATGTGCATTCGCCGACTTCGATCAATTACCGCGCCAATATCGACGCCTTGAAACGCGTGGGCTGCACCGATGTCATCTCGGTCTCGGCCTGCGGCTCGTTCCGCGAGGAGTTGCCCCCCGGCCATTTCGTGCTGGCCGATCAGTTCATCGACCGCACCCATGCGCGCGAGAAAAGCTTTTTCGGGCGCGGCTTCGTGGCCCATGTGTCGCTGGCCCACCCGGTTTGCCCGCGGCTGGTGAATGCGCTGGCCGAAGCGGCAATCGAAGAGGGCATCGCCTGCACCAAGGGCGGGACCTATCTCGCCATGGAGGGGCCGCAATTCTCCACCCTTGCGGAGTCCAATCTTTACCGGTCTTGGGGCTGCCATGTGATCGGGATGACGGCGATGCCCGAAGCCAAGCTCGCCCGCGAGGCGGAGCTGCCTTATGCGATTGTTGCCATGGTCACCGATTACGATTGCTGGCACCCGAGCCATGACCACGTGACGGTGGAGCAGGTGATCCGCGTGTTGTCCGGCAATGCCGACAAAGCGCGTGCGCTGGTCAAACGCGTGGTGGGGAAACTGGGACCCGAGCGCACGCCGTCGCCGCTCGGCATCGAGCATGTGCTGGATACCGCGCTGATCACCGCGCCAGACAAACGTGACCCCGAACTGTTCAAGAAGCTCGACGCGGTGGCGGGCCGCGTCTTGCAGAGATGAGCCCAGGAACGGCACTGTTCCATTGTTCCTCCCTCG
>DATARE010000212.1:0-3979 GCA_036264295.1 Micropepsaceae bacterium
TCGGCCATGAAGATCGAGCCGTATCCGTGCCGCTTCGTTCAAGGCAAATCGCAAGAACCGTTCAAAAAGGCGCGCGGACCATAGGGGCGGGTCCGATTCCTGTCAAGCACGACAGAATTGCTGTAAGCCGTTGATATTGCCATTTAATTTTAGAGATGTGTCAGCGTGACGCTTCTCATCGTCCCTCGCCAAAAGATCGCATCGACTCAGGCCTCTACAATGAGTTCGTCCGTGGGGCCAAGCTGAGCCACTGCTTCGATCAGGTCATCGCGGGCAAGCGCGACACAGCCTTGGGTGGGGCTGTAATCGGGCCGCGCCACATGGACGAAGATGGCGCTGCCCTTTCCAGGCATCGCCGGGTCGTCGTTGAACCCGACGACCACGATCAGATCGTAAAGCGAGTCCTGCCGCCAAAGCCGTTCATCCAAGCTGGGATAGGGCAGGCGAACCGCCTGGTTGTAATTGGGATCGCCCGGCACATCGCACCACGCATCGTCGGGTTCGATGGGGCTCACAGGCAGGCCCGTCTTCGGGACCGGCATCCGGTCGGCGCGGTAGAGCACGCGGCGAAGGGGCCATGATCCGGCAGGGGTAAGGCCGTCGCCTTCGCGCAATTTCTGGCCGATGCCGCTGCGCCCGACCGCGCAATTGCGCGGTCCCGCGCCCCAATCGGCGGTGTAATCGTCGCCTTCACGCCTGACCACAATGTCCATGGAAGGAGGCTAGACGATCTCAGTAGCTGAGCGAAAGCACCGGCAGCGATGCCGGCTCCTGCAAAGCCGTCGCGCTCTGATAGGCGATGGCGGTCCGCGCAGCCAATTCCGAGTCCGTATTGGAACCGCTTGACGATTTCGCCGCCGGCGTGGAAGCGGTCGAAGGGGCCGCAGTGGCTAGCTGGGTCTTGCTCGCGGAATGTCCAATCCCAAGCCAGGCGAGAACGCCATCGCCGAAACGCTGCCCGGTCGCCTGGGTGAACACGACGTCGGCAAGCGAACTCACCGCACCAAGAATGCCGCCGAACAAAGCGCCGCCGGCAATTTCCGCCGTGGGTGACATTTCATCGCCGGTGATGGCGCGATAGATCGAGCTGACGATGGGAATGTGCTGCAGCGGATTGATCGTGTCGAGCAGATCGTTGAAACCCAGACTCTGCTGGGTGGGTTTGGCGGCCTTCGCGCTCGCCGAGGCGGCAGCGAATTGCGATGCCGCGGTGGTGATAGCGGGCACGAAGTTCTCCTTGTTAGGAAGAGCTAAGCAAAAGCCCGGCCAATTGCATTTTCAGGGATTGCCCGGGTATTTCGTCGGCGTAATGCGCTGGCGCGGCAAATTTTGCCGGTTCCCGTTACAGCAGATGCCCACCCTTTTCGGCTTTAACGCGCAGATATTCGCGATTGTGCTCATTGTCGGGAAAGCTGTGCGGCACGCGTTCCGTCACTTCGATGCCGGCGTTTTGAAGCGCGCGCACCTTGTCGGGATTGTTGGTGAGCAGCCGCACTTTGCTGTAACCGAGGAGCCGCAGCATGCGCGCAGCGATATCGTAAAGCCGTTCATCGGCTTCGAAGCCAAGCCGCTGATTGGCTTCGATGGTGTCGAAGCCCTCGTCTTGCAGCCGATAGGCGCGCAGCTTGTTCATGAGCCCGATCCCGCGCCCCTCCTGCGCGAGATAGAGCAGAATCCCGCCACCTTCTTTCGCGATTTTCTGAATCGCACCGCGCAACTGATCGCCGCAATCGCATTTCAGCGAACCCAGCAGATCGCCGGTGAAGCATTCCGAATGGAGCCGCGTCAGAACCGGGCCCGGCGAGGCAAGGGCAGGGGCGCTCTTCGCGCCGATGACAATTGCATAATGTTCGGGACCGCCATTCAGGGGACGGAAGGCGGCGAGTTCCGCTTCTTCCGCACCTTCGAGCGGAACGGAGGCCCGCGTCACGAGCTGAAGCGTTTCCGCGGCGCGGTCGGCAAATCCGGAGATGTCGGAGGCGAAGACGTCGCTCAGCCCGCCATCCATGCGAACGCGATCGCGTGCATTGTCGGCAATCGGGAACAGGACGGCGGCGGGAAGCAGGCCCGCCAGTTTCGCGAGTTTCACCGCGGCACCGGCCGCTTGCAAAGGGGCATCGCGCGATGCTTCGAAGGGACCTTTCAGCGGAAAATCGAGGTCGGTCGCCGGATCGGCGATGGCGCGAATTTCCGCGGCGTTCATGTTGCCCGCCAGCGGGATGCTGACGAACTCCGCGGTGTAGAGGCGGATCTTCAAGGTCGCGGCCCGGGCATGGGTCAGAATCAAGGATGCCGGCCCGGCTATGCCGGCCAGAGCGCGCAAGGTTCCGTCACGTACGGTCTCTGCCGCCACCGCGAGGCCGCTTTGGCCATCCGTTTGGGCGCGAATAAGCACCGGCGCGCCACGGCGGAAATCGCCAGCCGCTCGTTCCACCCGCTGTTCGGAGGGAATCAGCCCCTGAAGTGGCACGGGCATAATTTCGCCCGGATTGTCTGCGGTCATGGCTTCGACATACACCGGTCCCGGGAAACGGGATAGAGTTTGGCGCATTACCGTAGCGCCGTGACGTGGGAGTTTCTGCATGGCGAGCGCCAAGCGTGTACTTCTCGTGGATGACGACGAGATGCTCCGCGCCTCATTGGCGGAACAGCTCGAGGCCGATGGGGCGTATGAACCGGTCGAGGCCGGCACCTATCGCGAGGGCCTTCAGAAGGGGTCTGAAGGGCTTTACGAATTCATGGTGCTGGACGTTTCGCTGCCCGATGGGGACGGACGCGAGCTTTGCCGCGCGTTTCGCGATTCCGGCATCACCTGTCCGATCATCATTCTGACCGCCTCCGATTCGGATGCCGATACGATCGAGGGGCTGAAGGCCGGGGCCAATGATTACATTACCAAGCCGTTCCGTTTCGCGGTCTTGATGGCGCGGGTGGATGCGCATCTGCGCAGCCACGGTGCGAGCGAGGAGGCCATCTATAAGATAGGACCTTACACGTTTCGTCCGAGCGCAAAAGTTTTGCTGGAGGGTGGCAAGCGCATTCGCCTGACGGAGAAGGAAACGAATATCCTGAAATTTCTCCAGCGGGCCGGCTCGACGGTGAGCCGCGATGTGCTTCTGCACGAAGTATGGGGTTACAACCCGGCCGTTTCCACGCACACCTTGGAAACGCACATCTATCGTCTGCGTCAGAAGATCGAGAAGGATCCGTCGCGGGCGCAATTGCTGATCACCGAAAGCGGCGGCTATCGCCTCAATCCCTGATTTTCGTTATCATGCCGCATGTTTGTGAATGGCCCCTTTTGGGCCGTTCCCAATTTTGTCTGCTTAATGTTTTTTTAACCGGGCTTAACGCAAGTTAAATTTCAAGCGCCGTTTACAGGCATTTCGGGGCAATTGCATTTCAACGAAAGTCGCGCTCGTCATGGACACCCCGGTACGAGACCATCCGATTTTGTTTGCGGAGAGTCTCGGCGCGGCCGTGCCGACGCGGGTTCGCGGGCTCCTGAGATATGTGGCCGAATTGGCTGTCGTCGGAATTGTGTACATCGCGGTCGCCCGGCTGGGATTGACCCTCGCCTCGATCAATCCGAGTGCAACGCCGGTATGGCCCGCCACAGGTGTCGCGCTGGCATCGGTACTGTTGCTGGGCTACCGGATCTCACCTGCCATTTTTGTTGCCGCTTTGATCGTGAATGTCACGAATGCGGGTTCGGTCGCGTCATCCTTGGGAATCGCCAGCGGCAATATGCTGGAGAGTCTGGTCGGCGCTTACGCCGTCAATCGCTGGTCCGATGGCCTCAACACTTTCAACAGCCCTTCCGGTGTCGCCAAATTTGCCCTGATCTGTCTGGTGCCCAGCACCATGATCAGCGCCACCCTCGGTGTCGGGTCTTTGAGCCTCGCAGGGTATGCGAATTGGCACGATTTCCGCGCGATCTGGACGACCTGGTGGATGGGCGATCTGGCGGGCGCGCTCG
>DATARE010000250.1:0-5708 GCA_036264295.1 Micropepsaceae bacterium
ATCTGATAGAGCACCTTCGACAGGTCGACACCGCCCGCCTTCCAATGCGAAATCACCCGCGTGGGATCGATGCGATCCACCCGGCCGATCATCTCATTGACCGTGCGGAAGCCCATCTTCGCCATGATCTCGCGCAATTCCTCGGCAACGAAGAAGAAATAATTGATGGCGTGCTCCGGCGTGCCGGTGAATTTCTTGCGCAATGCCGGGTCTTGCGTCGCGACGCCCACCGGACAGGTGTTGAGGTGGCATTTGCGCATCATGATGCAGCCGAGCGCGATCAAAGGGGCAGTGGCAAAGCCGAACTCGTCCGCGCCGAGCAGCGCGCCGATGGCAACATCGCGCCCCGTGCGCAAACCGCCATCGACTTGCACAGCGATGCGTCCGCGCAAACCGTTCAGCACCAGAGTCTGCTGGGTTTCGGCCAGACCGATTTCCCAGGGCGAACCCGCATGGGTCAGCGAGGTCAGCGGGCTCGCACCCGTGCCGCCTTCAAAGCCCGCGATGGTGACATGGTCGGAGCGCGCCTTCGACACGCCGGCCGCCACCGTGCCGACGCCCACTTCGGACACCAGCTTCACCGAAATGCGGGCGCGCGGATTGGCGTTCTTCAGATCGTGGATGAGCTGCGCCAGATCCTCGATGGAATAGATGTCGTGATGCGGCGGCGGCGAAATCAGGCCCACGCCCGGCGTCGAATGACGCACCTTGGCGATGTCCTTGCTGACCTTGTGGCCGGGCAATTGGCCGCCTTCGCCAGGCTTTGCGCCTTGCGCGATCTTGATCTGCAGATCGTCGGCATTGACGAGATATTCGATGGTGACGCCGAACCGTCCCGAAGCCACCTGCTTGATGGCCGAGCGCATGGAATCGCCATTGGGAAGCGCCTTGTAGCGATCCGGCTCCTCGCCGCCCTCGCCCGTGTTGGAGCGCCCGCCGATGCGGTTCATCGCGATGGCCAGCGTGGTATGGGCTTCACGCGAGATCGAACCGAAGCTCATCGCGCCGCTGGAAAAGCGCTTCACGATTTCGGAAGCCGGTTCGACCTCTTCCAGGGGAACCGCCTGGTCCGCCCATTTGAACTGCATCAGCCCGCGAATGGTGAGCAGCCGTTCGTTCTGATCGTTGATGCTCTTGGCAAAACCCGCATATTCCTCGGGGAGCTTGCCGCGGACCGCGTGCTGCAATTTGGCCACGGATTCCGGCGTCCAGGCGTGATCCTCGCCGCGAATGCGATAGGCATAATCGCCGCCGACATCGAGCATGCTGCGATAGATCAGCGCGTCGCCATAGGCATCGCGATGCCGGCGCACACATTCTTCCGCGATTTCCTTCAGCCCCACGCCTTCGATGGGCGTCGCCGTGCCAGTGAAATATTTCTCCACAAAGGCCGAGGAAAGCCCAACCGCATCGAAAATCTGCGCACCGCAATAGGACTGATAGGTCGAGATGCCCATCTTGGACATCACCTTCAGCAGCCCCTTGCCGACGGCCTTGATGAAATTCTTCTGCATCTCATAGGGCTTTGCCGCGAGCCCATTCTGCAGCCGGATCTGTTCCAGCGTCTCGAAGGCGAGATAGGGATTGATCGCCTCGGCGCCATAACCCGCCAGTGCGCAGAAATGATGGACTTCGCGCGCCTCGCCGGTTTCCACGACGAGCCCGGTCTGCATGCGCAAGCCTTGGCGGATGAGATGATGATGCACCGCCGCCGTCGACAACAGCGCCGGCATCGGAATGCGTTCCGCCGAGACGCTGCGATCCGACAGGATCAGGATGTTGTTATCGGCAAGCACGGCATCGGTCGCATCGCGGCAGAGGCGTTCGAGCGCTTCCTCCAGACCGTCCGCGCCTTCTTCCGCTGCCCAGGTGCAATCGAGCGTCGCGGTGCGGAAGGCGCCGTCGAGCAATTCCGAAATCGAGCGAATTTTTTCGAGATCCGCATTCGTCAGCACCGGTTGCGCGACTTCCAGCCGCTTGTGCGAGCCGGCGTCGCGCCCGAACAGATTGGGCCGCGGTCCGATGATGGAGACGAGCGAGGTGACCAATTCCTCGCGCGTCGCATCGAGCGGCGGGTTCGTCACCTGCGCGAAGTTCTGATGGAAATAATTGTAGAGCAGCTGCGGCCGCTTCGAGAGCACGGCGATCGGCTTGTCCGCGCCCATCGAGCCGACCGGATCGTCGGCGTCTTTCGCCATCGGCTCGAGGAAGAACTGGATGTCCTCCTGGGTGTAGCCAAAGGCCTGCTGCCGGTCGAGCAGCGCGGACGGCTCGTTCGACGGCGCGAGGATCGGCGCTTCCGGCAACTCCGGCAATTCATGCAGCTTGAACTGCGTGTTCTTCAGCCATTCCTCATAGGGTTCGGCCTCCGCAAGCTTCCGCTTGATCTCCTCGTCTTCGATGATGCGGCCTTCGACGGTGTCGATGAGCAGCATCTTGCCAGGCTGGAGCCGCCATTTGCGGATGATCTTTTCTTCCGGGATCGGCAGCACGCCGCATTCGGACGCCATGACGACGTGATCATCGTCCGTGACGATGAACCGCGCCGGCCGCAACCCATTGCGGTCCAGCGTCGCGCCGATCTGACGCCCATCGGTGAAGGCGATGTCCGCCGGCCCGTCCCACGGCTCCATCAGCGCGGCATGATATTCGTAAAAAGCCTTGCGCTTCACATCCATTTGCGGATTGCCCGACCAGGCTTCCGGGATCAGCATCATCATGGCGTGCGCCAGCGGATAGCCGCCGGCCACCAGCATCTCCACCGCATTGTCGAGGCAGGCGGTGTCGGACTGGCCATGCGGAATCAGCGGCCACATCTTGTCGAGATCGGGCCCCAGCAGATCGGATTCCATCGTGCGGCGGCGCGCATTCATCCAATTGACGTTGCCGCGCACGGTGTTGATCTCGCCATTGTGCGCGATGAAGCGATAGGGATGCGCCAGCCGCCATGACGGAAACGTGTTGGTGGAAAAGCGCTGATGCACCAGCGCCAGCGCCGATTGCGTCAGCGGATCGCGCAGGTCGCAATAGAAACTTCCCACCTGCGGCGCGAGCAGGAGGCCCTTGTAGACCACGGTCCGGGTCGAGAAGGACGGGATGTAGAATTGGGTAAGACCGGGCAGCCGGTGCTTTCTGGAGAGCTCGGCGAGCGGGTTCTGGACCTGCTTGCGGATGGCCAGCAGCTTGCGCTCGAAGGCGTCTTGATCCTTGGTGCGGGGGCCACGCGCGACAATGGCTTGCCGGATGACCGGCATCTCATCCAACACGGTCTTGCCCAGGCCGGTGGTGTCGGTCGGCACATCGCGCCAGCCAAGCAGCGTCTGCCCTTCCACCTTGATGAAATGACCGAACCGCCGGACGGCGAAATCGCGGGCTTTGACCTCCTGGGGCAGGAAGCACATGGCCACCGCATATTGCCCGGGCGGCGGCAGGACGACCGCGTTCTTGGCGGCCCAATCGCGCAGCAAAAGGTCCGGCGTCTGGATCAGACAGCCTGCGCCATCGCCCACCAGCGGGTCGGCGCCCACCGCGCCCCGGTGGTCGAGATTGAGCAGAATCTGCAAGGCATCGCGGATGAGTTCGTTGGTTTTGCGGCCTTTGATATTGACCACAAACCCGACACCGCACGCATCATGCTCGTTCCGCGGGTCATAAAGACCCTGTTTCGGCGGCAAACCCATCCAGACAAACCCTAAATTTGCGCTTCGGCCACAGCCGTCCAGCCCACGCGAGTAGCAGGCCCTTCGCTATCCCGCAATGCAACAACTTACCTCATGCGGCCTGCACCGCAAGCGGGCGCGAGTTCTAATTGTCCGATGCCGCCGGTTCAAGGTTCGGCGCGCGTCCCATGCAGAGATAAGCGCCCGCCGCCAGCAGCGGCGGCACAGCCGCGAAGAGAAAGATGGTGCGGATGTCGACCTTGGTCGACAGCAGGATACCGCCCACCACGGGTCCGACAATCGAGCCGACACGGCCCACCGCCAAAGCCCAGCCGACGCCGGTGGCGCGAATGGAGGTGGGATAGAATTTCGCCGCCACGCCATTGTTGCAGTTCTGGGCGCCCACGGTGCCGATGCCGATGCCGAACGCCATGACCATGGTGAACACCACTTCGGCCCCAGCCAGGCCAATTCCGGCAATACACAGCGCGGCAATCAAGAATGCCGCCGGCAGGACACGCTGTGGCCCGAAACGGTCGACCAGCGGACCCATGGTAAAGGCGGCAGCAACGCCGGCGAATTGGACCACTGCCGTGGCTAGCACCGCGGCACGATCCGACACGCCCTGCGCGCCGAGCGTGGTCGGCAGCCAGCTTGTCAGGAAGAAAAGCTCCATGAGATTGGCGAAGAAAATCACCCAGATCAGGATGGTGATCCAGCTCCGGCCCTCGCTGAACAAGCGGCCCACCGGAATTTTCGGCTTTGCCTCTCCTTTGGGCACATAGGATTCGGGCATGGCGATGAGCAGCGCAGGCCATAGCAGAAGCGCCATTCCGCCGCAGGAGATCAAGACCGAGCCCCAGCCATAGAGGGGGACGAAGTGCGCCGCGAGGATGGCGCCGAATCCCGCTCCAACCGAGTAGCTGGAAAACATGGCCGCAACGGCGGACGCCCGCTTGGCGCTCGGACTGAACTCGGCCGTGATGGCGATGGCGTTGGGCATCGCGCCCCCAAGCCCGATGCCGGTCAGCAGACGCAAGCCCACCAGCATGGGCAGGCTTTGGGCGAAAGCGGTGGCGATGGTCAAAAGGGCAAAAATGATGACGGAATAGAGCACGAGCCGGCGGCGGCCATAGGAATCGGCCAAGGGCGCGATGAAAAATGCCCCCAAAGTCATCCCGATCAGCCCGGCCGCGATGGCCGATGTCAGCGAGGCGGGCGAGACGCCCCAATCGCGCGCAATCCCGGGCACGACAAAACCCATCAATTGGGCGTCATAGCCCTCCACAAACATGGTCGCGGCGCAAAGCCCGAGCGCGATCCAATTCAGGCGGGCGCGCGGCTTTGCCTCCGAACCTGCTTCGGCAATACTGGAAATGACCGTGCCCTCCCGCTTTATGACGGCAGCTATTCGGCGGCATTCCGATAGCCCGACACCTGCCAGCCATCTTCGGGCTCCAGGCGGCGGAACCCTATCGCTGAAGAGGCCATTAGCAAAGCGACGGCGACGAACACGATTTTGAAATCGAACAATGAAATGGGGCCCGTGCCCGCCAGGAAGGCGAGCAGAGTGGCGCTGATGCCCACGCCCAAACTCTGGGACAGCCGCTGCGCCAGTGCGAAGATGCTGGTGGCCTTGGACATGTCCTCATCGCCGATATCCGAATAGGCTAGCGCGCTCATCCCGATCATCTGGGCCGAGCGCAGCACGCCGAAGGCGAACAGATAGGCCGCAATCAGCACGCGGGGCGTAGACGGTTCGAACAGCGCAAATCCCGCCATCAGGCCGGAAAGCAGAAAAACGCCGCTCACGAAGACAGCTCGAAATCCAAAGCGCCGCACCAGGTGCCGCACCCAGGCGCGCATGCTCATCGCACCCGCGGTGTTCAGGAACGTGATCAAACCGGACTGGAACGGGTTCAGGCCGAAGCCGACCTGCAGCAGCAGTGGCAGCAGAAACGGCACCGTCGCGATTCCTGCTCGAATGACGCTTCCCGCGAGCACAGCCACGGAAAATGTCCTGCCCCGGAACATATTCAGCTCCAGCAC
>DATARE010000260.1:0-2518 GCA_036264295.1 Micropepsaceae bacterium
CTATGCCATGTGGTGGATCAGGGCATCGATCCAGGAATACATCCTGCGGTCATGGAGCCTGGTCAAGCTGGGCACAACGGCGGCGCAGAAGAAGCTGTTCTTCAACCTGCGCCGGGTGAAGGGTCAGATTGAGGCCTTGGAAGAAGGCGATCTGAGACCCGAACACGTAACCGACATCGCGACCAAGCTGGGCGTGCCGGAAGAGGAAGTGGTGAATATGAACCGCCGCCTCGCTTCGCCCGATTCCTCGCTCAATACGCCCTTGGGCACGGATTCGGATATGGAATGGCAGGACTGGCTGGCCGACGATTCGGCCGACCAGGAAACCCGGCTTGCCGAAAGCGAAGAGCTGGACGAGCGCCGCACGCTGCTTTCGACCGCGCTGGAAGAGCTGACCCCGCGCGAGCGCGACATTCTCGAAGCCCGGCGGCTGCGCGACGAGCCGATGACGCTGGAAGACCTCTCGGTCAAATATGACATCAGCCGGGAGCGTGTGCGCCAGATCGAAGTCCGGGCCTTTGAAAAGCTTCAGCAAAAGATGAAATCGGCGCTGCTGCACAAGCGCGCCGAGACCCTCGACGCCCGCTAGGCTCTGCCCTAAACTAAGGGCTTGAACGCGTACCGATAACGTGGGCCGCGGGGAGGATCACGCATGCAAAATTTGGCCGCCAAATTCGTCCTGGGGGTAATGGGGATTTTCGTTATCGCGGCCGGCTACGCGCTGGTCCAGCAGATGGTGAAGCAATTCACCTTGCAGTCGCTCGCGGCCAACGACATTTCCGTCGAACAGGCGGTCATGGTCGCACAGGGTGCGATCAACGAATGCAAGAAAGACAATTCCGTCATCTCGGTCGCCGTCGTGGATCATGACGGCCTTGTCCGCTTCATGCTTCGCGGTGACGGCGCAACGCCCCAAGATGTCGACGATGCACGCAAGAAAGCCTACACCGCGCGCACCTTCCGCTCTCCCACTTCGGTATGGATCGCGCACACCGATCTCGACGCGGTCGAAAACGGCAAGCGTGTGGATTTGAATGGGCAGCGCTTTCTGGAAAACACCATCGCCAAGAAAGGCGGCATGCCCATCCTTTGGCATGGCGACGCCATTGGAGGGGTGGGTGTCACGGGTTCCAAGGGTGGCGAAGAAAAGGACGAAGCCTGCGCCAAGGCAGGTGTGGAAGCCATCGCCGATCAGCTTCTGTAGGCAGGAACCGCATTGGCTCTCCGAGCCCCGCAGCTATTGCCCGCATTATTGGAGGAATCGATGTCTCGCATGAATTCCCTGTTTTCGGCGGCTGTCATATCCGCCGCGCTCCTGGCCGCCACGAGCGCCGCCCAGGCCCAATCGTCCAGCCTGACCTCGGAGCAGGCCATGGCGGCAATGCGTGCCGTGCAGGCTTACGCGAAAAACGACGGTTCCGATCCTTCGCTGACCGTGGTCGACCGCGACGGCAATGTCGTGCTGATGCTCAAGGGCAATGGCGCGGCTCCCCACAATATCGGATTGTCGCTGCGCAAAGCGTTGACCGCGAACATGTTCAAAATGAAATCGATCGATTGGCGCGACAAGACAATGCCGGGCAAACCGGATGCCGACCAGCGCAACACGCCGAACGCTATTCCGCTGGGCGGCGGCGTGCCGATTATGGTCGGCAATGACGTGGTCGGCGCCGTTGGTGTGTCGGGCACCAAAGGTGGCCAGGAAGGCGATACGGCCGGCGCTCAAGCAGGTGCCGATGCAGCTGCAGGCGCCCGCACCCCGCGTCCCGTCGCGCAAAACTAAGACATCGTCAGGAGATCCGGAATGAAATCGCTTTTCAGCGTGCTGTTTTGCGCCCTTATGGTCATCGGCGCGGCCCCCTCCGTCAAAGCGGCTGAGGCCGTTGCTGCGCAAGGCGCCATCTATACGACGACATTCGTCGAAGTGAGCCCCGGCTCGGCCCGAGACGCGATGGCGGCGTTGAAGCAATATCGCGATGCGACGCGCAAAGAACCCGGCATGATGGTGGCCGATCTCTATCAGGAGATGGCCACACCTTCGCGCTTCGTCGCCAATGAGGTGTGGAAGGATATCGCGGCCTATGAAGCCCATGCCAAGGCCGCAGCCACGACGCAATTGTTCCAGAAGCTGAAGCCCATCCAATATGGCCCGCCGGACGCGCGCACCCATATTGGGTACTTCGTCGCCCCCGGCGGCGGCGCGCCATCCGCGAACAGCGTCTTTATCCTCAGCCATCTCGACGTCACGCCCAACGCGCTGCCGAAATTGATGGAAATCATGAAGCCGCTTTCGGAAGGATCGGCGAAGGAAGCCGGCATGCAGACCTATCAGATCCTGCGCCAGGCGCCGGGTACCGGAAATCATTTCCGCCTGTTCGAGATCTGGGCGAGCGATAAAGCATTCGATGCGCACAATCTGGCGGCGCACACGCAGGGGTTCCGGAACGAATTGTATCCGCTGCTCGGCACGCCTTACGACCAGCGCAAATACACGCCTGTGAACTGAGCTTGCATCACG
>DATARE010000279.1:0-4190 GCA_036264295.1 Micropepsaceae bacterium
CCAGATCAGCCAAAACTGTTTGGTTTTATGCGCATCATTCAGATGCACCTGCTGGGCCACGATCATTGTCTTGGCCGCTTGCGGCGTCCAACCGGCGGGTGCCCATCCGGGCGGAGGTAGCCGATAGCCGAAGGCGCCGCCGATCATGAAGACGAAATAGATCGCGGCCATGGCGAGAAAGGTTTGCCACACGCCGACGGAATCGGCGGTCTTGAAACTGTTCATCAAGAGATTGGCCAGGGGCGCGCCGATCATCGCACCGCCACCAAAGCCCATGATGGCCATGCCGGTCGCCATGCCGCGCCGGTCCGGGAACCATTTGATCAGGGTCGAAACCGGCGAGATGTAGCCGATCCCCAGGCCAATGCCGCCGACGACTCCGAGGCCCAGCCACATGATCCAAAGCTGATGCTGGATCACGCCGATTGCGGCAAATGCCATCCCGCCGCACCAGCAGCAGGCAGAAACGATGCCCGCCTTGCGCGGGCCGGCGCGTTCGAGCCAGCCGCCCCAGGTCGCGGCCGACAGACCCAGCAGCACGAAAAATAGCGTGTAAATCCAGCCAAGATCGCTGATCCGCCAATCGCAGCTCGTGGTGACGAGTGCCTGAAAAAGCGGCATGCCGGGACAGTCGATGGATTTGTCGTGGCCGAGCGCTTTGGACAAAGGCAGCCAGAAGACGCTGAATCCATAGGCCATGCCAATGCAGAGATGGATGGCAAGAGCTGCGGGCGGCACCAGCCAGCGATTGAAGCCGGGTCCGGCAATGATGCGGCGGCGGTCGAGAAGCCCGATTCCCGGCCCCACCGAATCGCCGACTGCGCCGATAGCGGTCATGCCCATACCCCTCCATTTTGCCGCAATCTGGCTTTGCGGCGGTGAGCCTTGTCAAGGCGCGCACGCATACGCGGAAGCGCTTGCCGCTGTGACCCAAACACAATAATCTGAACACAGGCGCGTCTTCCACCCGGACGCGACACGGAGGGATCCCATGAAAAAATTCGCATGGTTGCTTGCAAGCGCTTTGTTTCCGCTGACCGCAATGGCGGCCGATGCTCCGGGCCCCGATTGGGCCTTCATGACACCTGATCCCAATGCCCCCGCTCCGGCGGGCGGCGGTGGTGGCGGTGGCGCTCCCGCGGCCGCACCGGCTGCGCAGCCCGGCGTGCCGATGATCGTGCTGGCCGGCAAGGGTGCGGATGTGCGCCCATGCAACACCTGCCACACGCCCTCCGGCATGGGTCAGCCGGAATCGGCCAATATCCGTGGCCTGAACGCGGCCTATTTCACGCGCCAGATGCAAGACTTCAAGAGCGGCGCGCGCGGCGGTCCGCGTTCCGCCGCCATGGCTGGCTTCGCCAAGAATATGAGCGATGACGACATCAAGGAAGTCGCTGCCTATTACTCCGGCCTGAAGCCGGCGCAATGGACGCGAATTTCCGAATCCAATGTCGCGCCCAAGACCATGGTGGGACGCAACAGCCAACGCACGAAAGTTGAGGGCACCGACACCGAGCAGGTCGGCAATCGCATCATCGAGTTCGCCAACAGCCCGGCGGCGGTTCGCCAGATGGCGGAACCGGCCTTCATCGCCTTTGTTCCGCCCGGAGCCTTGAATGGCGGAAGAACACTGGTGAGCACCGGTGGCGCCGGCAAGACCCAGGCCTGCAGCGGTTGCCACGGCGACAAGCTCCAAGGCGCCGACGACATTCCGGGAATCGCGGGACGTTCGCCCGTCTACATCGCGCGCCAGATCTATTCGTTCAAGAACGGTGTGCGCAAAGGCCCGATGGCGGACATCATGAAGACCGTCGTCGGCAAATTGTCGGATGACGATGTGGTCCAGATCGCGTCCTACGTGTCTTCGCTCGACCCGAGCTAAGACGCGTCTTCGCTGAAACGAAAACGCCCGCGGGAGCGATCCCGCGGGCGTTTTTCTTTAGTCCGAAACGCGTTTAGTTCTTCACATATTTGTAGACCGCCATCTCCGGCACCGCGGCGGCATAGATGTTGCCGTGCGAATCGGCGGCGACGCCTTCCGGCGGCGGGTTCTTCGGGTTTTTCACCGGCGGCGGCGGAATGTAGGCATCGACCTTGCCGGTCTTCACGCTGCCGATGCGGATGCCGCGCTTGCAGCCCGGATTGTTGGTGTCCTTGCCGGGCGCGTCCTCGGATTCGGAATCGGAAACGTAGAGCACGTCGTTCTTGTCGATGAAGATGCCGCTCGGCCGGCCGAACTGCTTCCACGCGCCGAGGTATTTTCCGTCCTGATCGAAGAACGCGACGCGGCTGTTGCTGCGGTCGGCGACGAAAAGCCGCCCCGCGCTGTCGAACGCCAGCACATGCGGGCCTTTCAGCTCGCCATCGCCCGAGCCCAGATGGCCGAACGCCTTGATGAACTTGCCATTCTTGTCGAACTTCATGATGCGCGAATTGCCGAAGGTCGGCGCATGGCCTTCGGAGATGAAGATGTCGCCGTTCGGCGCAAAGGCGATGCCGGTCGGCCGGTCGAACACGTCCGTTCCCTTGCCGCCCTGGCCCGCCTTGCCGAGCGTCATCAGCACCTTGCCGTCGGGCGAGAATTTGAACACCTGATTGCCTTTGCCCTCTTTGGCATCGCCGTCGATGGCCCAGATATTGCCGTTCGCGTCAGGCTTGACGGTGTGCGGGAAGGCGAACATCGCGGCGCCGAAATTCTTCACCACCTTGCCATCGGACGACAATTCCCAGATCGGCGATTCTTCGGAGCCGAGACAGCCCTTGGCGACGCAGCGGTCCATCACCCAGACATTGTCCTTGCCGTCGACATAGACATTGTTGGTCGGCGCCCAGGGGCGCGGCATGTGCGCCCAGTCGTTGACCAGCTTGTAGGGATTGGGCGCGTCATTGACGCAAGGATTGCTGGCCTGCGCTTGCGCGTCGGCCACCAATGCGACGGTGGCAAGTAGCGCAGTTGCGAGCGTGGTGTGTACCGTCCGCATCGAATTCCTCCTTGAGCGGTGAAAGGGGCGGGAATTTACCCCACCGGCGGTGTTTCGTACATGTCGCCGGATTTGGCCGATTCGGGGCTGTTTTTGTACCGCCGCGTTCACGGTTCCGCTTCCCCGCTATCCCTCAAAACGCTTTAGTTCTGAGAGGCTTAGCGCTTTCTTCAGTTGACGCCGTGATGCCAGTTTGGCAGGTTAGGGGCGCAGGCGGTTGCGTCTTCGGCTTGCCATGCGGGGGCAGGGTAATGATCAAGTCGGAACTGGTAGCGCGGCTCGCCGAGCGCTATCCGCATCTCTATCACCGCGACGTCGAGCGCATCGTTTCCACCGTATTGGATGAAATCTCCACCGCGCTGTCGAATGGCGACCGCGTGGAACTGCGGGGCTTCGGCGCCTTCTCGGTCAAGGTGCGCCCCGCGCGTCAGGGACGAAATCCGCGCACGGGCGAAGCGGTTTCCGTTGAGGAGAAGCGCGTACCGTTTTTCCGCACGGGCAAGGAGTTGCGCGAACGTCTGAACAACGGCGACGGTTCGGACTAGCGCCACATTTCTGCGCCAAGCCTTGTCGAATCCGCACGGCGGCCCTACTTAGCCTCGCATGAGATCTTCGACTCTGATCGGACTCGCGTCCATCGCAATCCTCGCTGCGAGTCTGGCTCTGGCCAATAGAGACGATGTCACCTTCAGGCTCGTTCCCTTCGTGCCCGACGATTCCGTTTTCGTGCTGGTGACGCCGCTCTACCTTCTGGTGTTTTTCACCTTCCTGATTGGCGTCGTGATCGGGGCCGCAACCGTCGGCTTGCGTTGGCGGCGTAATGCACGCCAAAGGCGTTTGGCGGCCAGGGATGTCGAAAAGCGTTTGGCGCTGGACGCCGCAAGAGCCCGCATGGAGTGACGGGAAACATGATGCGCAAGGACAATCCCATCTTCGTCGCGTTGGACACGCCCTCGCTCGATGCCGCGACCGCGCTCGCCGCGCAGGTCGCGCCCTATGCCGGCGGGCTGAAATTGGGGCTCGAATTCGTCAGCGCGAACGGTCCCGAAGGCGTGCGCACGATGGTGAAAAGCGGACTGCCGGTTTTCCTCGATGTGAAACTGCACGACATTCCCAACACCGTGGCAGGGGCAATGAAAGCGCTGGCCCCGCTCGGCGCCGCCATCATCAATGTGCACGCGTCGGGAGGCGGTGCGATGATGCGAGCCG
>DATARE010000314.1:0-4643 GCA_036264295.1 Micropepsaceae bacterium
ATCGACAAGAACGGCGAGATCTGGGCCGGCGAATCGCACAGCGGCCGCTATGCGCGCTTTAACCCAAAAATTCAGCAATGGACAGAATATGTGCTGCCGGAGCCCTACGGATTCGATCGCGAATCCTGGATCGACAATTCCACGGACCCCGTAACAGTCTGGTATACGGATCACGACGGCTGGATTACACGGCTGCAGCCCTTGGATTGAGGGCGCAAACATTTCGGGAGGGGTATCCATTGAGCAATCGCAAGCATATTTCGGCGATGGGCGGCTTCGCGGTTTTTGCTGTTTGGATTGCATCACCGATATACGCACAGTCCTCACCGGGCATTCCCGGTGTCGTGGCGCCAGCCTCCCAACCCGAACTGGTCAGCGAGACATTCCTGAATACGGAAGGCCCGCTCGGTATGCCCGACGGCAGCCTCTATCTCTCCGACACGGATGCGAGCCTTACCTATCATCTCGGTGCGAATGACAAACTCACCGTTGAGCGCTTCGACACCCATCGTTCCAACGGCATTGCGCTGACACGCGACGGCGATTTGGTTTGGGCGGAAGGGGATGGTCCCCGCCTGAGCAAATTGGACAAGATCCGAGGCGGCTATATGAGTTTGACGCCTGGGTTTCGCCTGTTCCAGCCGAACGATCTGATCGTTGACGCAAAGGGAGGTATCTATTTCACCGATCCCGGGCCGCGTCCGGTGGTGCCGGGCCTGAAGGTCTATGTCTATTACATCGCGCCGGGTGCGAAGCAGCCGATGGTCATCGATGATTCGGTGCCGCGCCCGAATGGCATCACCCTTTCACCCGATGGCCGCACCCTTTACGTCGACAATACGATCGGCACGGTCGTTTATCGCTATGACGTGCAGCCAGATGGCACGGTCAAGAACAAGCGCCCGTTCGCCGAGCTGCACGACATCAAAGCGGGCGAAGAAGGCTTTGGCGATGGAATGGGAATAGACCGAGACGGCCGGCTTTATGTCACCAGCCTGACCGGCATTCAGGTGTTCGACAAGGACGGAAAATATCTCGGCACAATCAAAGTGCCTCGACAACCGTCCAATATCGCGTTCTCAGGGCCGGACAAGAAGACCCTCTACATCACCGCGCGCAAAGGGCTCTATCGTCTGAAAATGCTATCTCAGGGACCCGACCGCCCGGGCAAATAGGCCCCCGCAAATAGGAGATTGCCATGTCCCTCATGAAATGGTGTTCCCGTCTTCTATTGATGAGTGTGCCGTGGCTTGCGGGCCATGACGTCTCATGGGCACAAGGCCAGCCAGCCCGCGTAACGCTTTACGAAGGTGCGCGCCTGATTCCGGGCGATGGTTCCGCGGCCATCGAAAATTCCGCTTTCGTCGTGACCGGCACGCAATTCACCCGCATCGGCCGCAAAGGCGAGATTGCCCTCCCCCCGGGTGCAACCCGCGTGGATCTGAGCGGCAAGACGGTCATGCCGACACTGGTCGACATGCACGGCCATTTCGGATTTCAGAATCTCGCCGAAGGAACGATGTCCAAGGAGACATTCACCCGCGAGAACCTTATCGATCATTTGCAACGGCTTGCTTATGTCGGCGTGGGAGCCGTGGTCGGTATCGGCGACCTTGTGGATCGTTCCGATATGCATGGAGGGCGCACCAAATGGGGTGATGTTCCCCTCAAAATGCGCAACGAAATCGTTCCCGGCGCGGCGCTGTGCAAGACGGCCGGCCCCGGGATGGCCTGGCCAGGTTCGGGCGCGCAAGGCGATCCTTCGCGTGTCGATGTTTCCTATCCCGTTTCGACTCCGGAAGAGGCGCGCGCGGCGGTGCGCGATTACGTGCTGATGAAGCCGGAATTCATCAAGATCTGGGTGGACGATCGAGAGGGAAAAAAGAAGACCCTGACGCCAGCGCTTTATGGCGCCATCTTGGATGAAGCGCACAAATTCAACGTTCCGGTGGCCGTGCACAACGTGAAGCTTTCCGATGCCAAGCTGCTGATGAAAGGCGGCATGGAGGGATGGCTGCACGTTCCCGTACGCGGCGGCGATGTGGCCGATGCAGAAATCATTGCCATGGTGAAGGACCGCATCGCGCGCAACGACCGGCCGAACATGTGGGTAACGCCAGCGTTGATTACCGCCTGGATGAATACGCAAGGCGGACCCCGCCGGCCGGCATGGCTCGACGATCCGTTGCTGAAAGCACTCTATTCGCCTGTCCATATCGAGGAATATTGGGGGACGCCGCTCAAGAAGATGACGCCGGACCAAATCGCGCGTGCCAAACAGGCTTTTGAGGCGGATGGAAAGAACATGATGCTGCTTCGGGCGGCTGGCATGAAAGTCGTAGGCGGCACAGACACCGGCCAAACGCGGCATTTCGTGGCGTTCTTCAACCATCTCGATCTCGAAAGCATGGTCGCAATGGGCATGACGCCGAACGAGGCGATCAAGGCGGCCACAAGGGACGGCGCGTCAGTCGGTCATTTCAACACAGGATTGGTCGCGCCCGGCCGTAATGCCGATTTCATCGTGCTGAATGCAAATCCGCTCGACAGCATCTCCAACACTCGGAAAATCGACGAAGTCTATTTGCGCGGAGAGGAAGTGCCCCGCGCAGCCTATGCCGCAAAATGGCAGACAAAATTCAAAACTGCAGCGCGTTAGATTGAATCTTCAAAAAGGATTGAACGGATGTGCGATGAGTGCCGGAAATTCGCCGAAGGCATGCTGAAAAGCGCCACCCGGCCATCGGTAAGCCAAGAAGGGCCAGGCTGGAGAGCGCCGTCAGCAATTATCCCAAAATTCAAATTCGCTTTGGCTCACCTGCCGCACGACATGACTTTCAGTCATGCATGTGGCCGTAAGCCCGAGGAAGTCAAAGCGGCCAATGGATTCGATCCCGCCTTTGCAAGGGAGATCTGCTACAGCGGCGACACCGGCGAGCATGAGCACTGGTTCGACAGAATGACTTTTGCCGCGGTCGCAAATGAGAACCGCCAGATGAGCAAGGTCGCAGCTATGCAGGGGTACGGCACCGACGAGAAGGGCATGGGCGATCAATACGTCTATGAGTTCAAGGCGCCGCGCGGGACTCTCGTACGCAGCACCAACGGCGCGTTCGCCGGGGAGGTTTGTTTTCCCGAACCGATCCCGTATTCCTGGATCACAAAAATTCAGCAGGTGACGGTCGTAAAAGGCGTGAAGACTTTCGTGCCGCAAAGCTTATGATTGCGGCCATTATTTCTGGCGCACGCTCTGCAGTTCTTCGATCGTCTCCACGCCCTCTGGGCTGTAGATCCAGCTTTCTGCCTGCTCGAGACTTTCGAATTGCAGCGGAATCCGGTGTGGCTTGACGCGTTCGGGCACGGGCACCAACACCTCATATGTCCCTTCGAAGCGCATGTCCTTCGTCAAGGCGGCAAAAGGCGCCGGCAACGACTTTTTCTTTTTCATCGCCATGTTCGTCTCCGTGAATTATGCCGCGCGGCGTGCACTTCGCCGGTTGCCGCGCGGACGTTGATGAGAACGGTCATGCGCCCTTCCCCGTTCCGGTTGAGGTGCCGTGGCATGACGGTCACCGCCCATGGAGGTAAGCGGCTGTTTTACCAGGCGTTCGATGGCACGAAGGGAGTCGCGTTCCGCGGGATCGCAGAATGCGATTGCGACGCCTCCCGTGCCGGCGCGCGCGGTGCGCCCAATTCTATGGACATAGCTTTCGGCGACGTCGGGGAGCTCGAAATACACCACATGGGTGACACCGTCGATGTCGATGCCACGGGCGGCGATATCCGTTGCGACCAGAACGCGAGCCCGCCCGCTACGAAATTCCTCTAATGCGCGTTGGCGCGCATTTTGGGATTTGTTGCCGTGGATAGCCTCGGCCACATGGCCCGCCTTTCCCAAATGCTCGGCGACCTTGTTTGCGCCATGCTTGGTCCGGGTGAAAACAATAACGCGTTTCATCGCGGCGTCGCCCAGCAGCTCCTGCAGCAAAAGACGTTTCTCCTGAGCGGCGACGAAATAGACCCTTTGCTCGATTTTTTCTGCCGCAACGGTTTTGGGCGAAATATCGATGCGCGCCGGATCGCGGAGAATCTCCGCAACAAGATGGGAAACTTCGGCCGGCATGGTCGCGGAAAACAGCATCGATTGGCGTTCACGCGGCAGATGGGAAACGATTCGCCGTACGTCGCGGATGAAACCCATATCAAACATGCGGTCGGCTTCGTCGATGACGAGTTCGGTCACGGCATTCAAGCGAAGATGTTTCTGCTGAATGAGATCCAACAGACGCCCCGGAGTTGCGACCAAAACATCGACACCGCGGCGCAGAGCCTGAACCTGACGGTTTTGATTGACCCCGCCCAGAATGACGGCATGCCGAAGTTTCAAATGGCGGCCATAGCTGCGAAGCGATTCATCGATCTGGATCGCAAGCTCGCGGGTGGGCGCAAGGATCAGTGCACGGGCTGTGTTCGGGGCGGCGGTTGCGCGATTCTCAACGAGACGCTGCATCAACGGCAGACCGAACGCGGCTGTCTTGCCGGTACCGGTTTGCGCGATTCCAAGAACATCGCGACCAGCAAGAACAAGCGGAATGGCCTGGGCCTGGATTGGGGTGGGTACGGAGTAATTTTCGGCGGCGAGC
>DATARE010000325.1:0-19336 GCA_036264295.1 Micropepsaceae bacterium
AGAAGGCGGACCATCGGGTTGCGTTTGCCATGCTCGGTGATGATGAGATCGTCACTCATGTTTGGCGTATCCCACGATCCGGACTGACCCAGGCGGCACGCCGCGAGCGCCGCTTTATCAGCGCCTTGGGAAAGCCGACGATGCTGGTCGCCGCCACGATGGCCCAGTAAACCGCGGGATACCAAATCGTCCAGGCGATCTGGCGCCACAGTCTCGGCTCATAGCGCGATTCAATGATGATGCTTGCCGAGAATTGGATGAGCCCTGTCGTACCCAGCACGAGCCCGGTGAATTGCGGAGGGAATATGCTCGCGACGTAAAGCCCTTCAGGCATGTGGACGAAAAGGCCCAAGGCCCAAAGGATCACGGTCAGAAGAAACGCGTAAGCCCAGGAGACGCTGACGCAATATTCCAGCAGCAGCGGCCACATGCGCCGCAGACGCCAGCGCCAAAGGCTGCGGATGTTCTTGAGCGAAACCTCCGCCCCGCCCTGCGCCCAGCGCAAACGCTGGCGCCAGAGGCCTTTGAGGGTTTCCGGCATCAGAATCCAGCACAATGCGTTGGGCGCGTAGAGAATGCTCCAATGATCGCGCTGCAGCTTCCAGCTGATGTCGATATCCTCCGTCACCATGTTGAGGCTCCAATAGCCGACACGGTGCAGGGCCTGCTTGCGGAATGAGGTCACCACACCCGATACGGTGAAAATGCGCCCGTAAATGCGCTGCGCCCGTTTGATCATTCCCACGATCGAGGAAAACTCGCCCACCTGGATGCGGCCGATCAGGGACGAGCGCGTGCGGATGCGCGGATTGCCGGTGACCGCCCCGGCGCGCGGATTGTCGATCAGGGGCTGAACCAGATAGGCGGTCGCGTTGGGATGCAGCAGGCTATCGCCATCGATGCAGACGATGAACTCGCCGCGCGATGCCATCGCCCCCATGCAAAGCGCCAAACCCTTGCCCTGATTCTTCGCGAAATGGATGACGCGCAGTTTGGGATTGGCGGCCGAAAGTTCGTCCAATATGGCGCCCGTGGCGTCGCTCGACCCGTCATTGACGGCGAGGATTTCATATTCCGGATAATTCTGAACGAGGAGCGAACCCATCGTCTCGTGGACATTGGCTTCTTCGTTGAAACAGGGAACGATGATCGAAACGAAGGGCGTGGATTTGAGCTCGGGCGCCGTTTCCGGCATCGGCGATTTCTTTTCCCAATGGTAGAAGAAATAGATGCCGCCGACGGTCCAGAGATACGACATGAATAGCGGATAGAAGAAAATAAACTGCTGCAACCCCTTCACGGCCGCAATCGTGCCCACGATCAGACTGACGGCAATGATGTTGAGGAAGTGGTTCACGAATCTCCACCCCGCGGATCTGGAAGCTCCGTGACAGGCTGGACAACGCAAAACTCAACTACGCAACACACCATTTCTCAAAATCTCCAGTCGATGCCTCCGAGAATGGCGAAACTGTCTTCCGAGTGGCCGTCATAAGGCTGGCGCCGCAAGCGGATGCCGAGCGTGCCGTCCCAATCGTCGTTGAAGCGCAGGCGCTGCTCGTAATAGAGGCTGCCGGCGAAGCCGCCGCGAAATCCGCTTTCCAGATATTCGCCGCCCGTCACGCTCAAACTGTGCGAATAGACGAAATTGTAGCGGCGATAGAGAATCTGGTTGGCGGTGACCGTGAGGCTCGCCGACAAGTCCTCGCGCGGATTGAAATAGGGCGCGTCGCGGCGGGAGTTTTTCGACGCATAGAGATCGGGGACCGCATCCACCGTGAGGTGCGGCCAGGTCAGTACGCGCTGCGCGGTGTTGATGTCCAGGATGAAGCGGTCATTGCCGTCCGAAAACGTCACCAGCTCTCCGGCGACGCTGTAGGTCTGCAGCTCGCTCGGCGTGAAGGCCAATCGCGTCGCCCAGGAATTGGCGGTGATGTGATTTTTCAATGCACGCAGCGGCGTGTCGGCGGAAAAAAATTGCATCGCGCCGGACAATCGCCAATCGTCATCAGGGGCCCAGGCGATTGCCGCGTGTCCGCCCGCATGCGAGCGGGGCGAACTGTCGTTGGAGATTTCGATGTTCGCCCCAAGATCGAGCCCGGTATATTCCAGCCCAAACGCGACGTGATTGTTGACGATGGAGCCTTCGGGAAGCTTCGCGGTCGAAAACCCATATGCGGCATAGACCCGATAGGCGTCGTCGATAGGCGCCGAAAAAATCTGGGTGTCGATCTCGAAACTGTCGCCGGCAACGGGAACGCGCGTGCTCTGGAGGTTCCCGTTCCATCGCACGATGAGCTCGGGCCGTTGCAGAATCTCGACCCGGCGATTGAGCTGCACGACCGAATTGACCAGAGGATCGCGCCGAAGCAGATCGGACGCCTGGGTTGCGCCAACCGCACGGTCGCCACGGCTGATGGCGATGTCGGCGCGCGCAGCGGCAAGATTTACGTCCTCGGGGATGATGATCTGACCGGCTGCGAATTGCCGGTCGGCCGCGTGCGGGCGGTTGCGCCCCGAGAGAATGGTACCGAGCGCCTGACGCAGAGCAGCGTCGCGCGGCGCCAGGACGACCAGATTGAACACCCGGCGTTCGGCCTCGCGGGTGTCGCC
Source organism: Micropepsaceae bacterium (assembly GCA_036264295.1). Taxonomy (GTDB): domain Bacteria; phylum Pseudomonadota; class Alphaproteobacteria; order Micropepsales; family Micropepsaceae; genus CAIYRG01. Next base: position 2,614 of record DATARE010000325.1, read on the forward strand.
CGCATAGTAGCGCGCCATCGCGGCAACCAGTTCCGCCCGCAGCCAGTCCGGATTGGGCGTGGTCAGCGATTGCCCGTTGGTTTCCAGGAACGGCATCTGTTCCGCGGCAAGCGCATCGATGGTGGCAAAGGCCGCATCGAAATCTTCCGATTCCAATTCGGCATAGAACAGCCCGATCCGGGAGTTGAAATCCTTGGGATCGGCCGCAACCACCTGCTCATAGAGCTGGCGCGCATTTTCCGGCTGGCGCAGCCTGGAATAGGCGTCGGCCACCACCTTCAGCGCATAGAGCGGCACCATCACGCCTTGGCTGCGAAGCGCCTGGTATTCGGCGATCACATCCTGGCTGCGGCTGCCGTCTTCGAGCGCCACGATGCGGTTGAATCGCGCGGTGAGCGCTTCTGGGGTGGCGCCCGCGCCTTGGGCCATCCACGCGGCAATCTGGCGGTCGAGTTCGGCGATGGCCTGATCGACCTTGGCCAGACGCTCGGTCTCGTTGGCTGCGGGCGCTTCACCCTGCCGGACAAGCGCGGCCAGATAATCCCCGATGAGGCTGCGCAGCTCGCCATCGGAAAACGCCATCGCCGATTGCTGGGCAAGCTGAAGCGCCAGCATGAATTGCCCCAACCCGCGCAGCGCGAAAACGCGCTGGCGCTGCGCGTCGCGATCCTGCGGCGCAACGGCCAGCATGCGTTCGGCCAACGCCAGTGTGTCGGCGTAATGATCGGTGGCGGCGCTGGCATAAAGGGCGGCTGACAACAGCTCGGCATCCTGCGGATGATCCGCGAGAAGCGTGCTGGCTTCGGTCACCGCCTCGGCGGCGCGCCCGGCATCCGTCAGTGTAAGGATTTCCCCATAGGCATAGGTCAGATCGTCGGGAAAACGCGCCCTGCCCGCGCTATAGAGCGCCAATGCTTTGTCGTAGAGGTGGGCATCGCGATAATCCCGCGCCACCGCGGCCTCCAGATAAGCGGGGCGGTCCGCGGGCGGAAGCGATTCATAAAGGGCAACCGCATCGGCGGGGCGATTGGCCCAGCCCAGAACCAAGACGTAATCGTAAGCGACCGACAAATCCGCCGGGTTCGCACGATAGCGGCTTTCGATGACCGGCAGCGCCTCGGCCACTTTGCCGGCGCGCGCCGCTTCAATGGCAGCGGAATATTCGGCGTCCGAAGGAGCCGGAGCCGCGATAGCGCCATGATAAAGGATCCCGGCGAAGAGCGCCTCGGACGCAACCACCAAGACGAGGGCGCCTAGATTCTTATTCACAGCCCGAATGACCAATCTCTGAACCGGGAGGCTCGCACACCAATTCTTGTTACGCAAATATTCGTACCTGTGAATAAGTACGATGATGCGCTTAATCAGAATGGATGAGCTGTGAGATTGTTGGGATGCAAATGCGATGGAACCTGCCTAAATTTTGCGCGTTTGCGCCTATTAGACCGGCAATCGATTTCACAAATCTGTCGAGAATCAGCGCACGCCGCTGCCGGGCCAAATCACCACGCGCAAGGTTTGCATGATGATCAGCAAATCGAAAAAGATGCTGAAATTTTTGACGTAATAGAGATCGTAGCTGAGCTTCGAACGGGCATCATCCAACGATGCGCCATAGGGATAATTGATCTGGGCCCAACCGGTCATCCCGGCTTTGACGGCGTGCCTTTCCCCATAAAGCGGAAGTTGTTTTGCAAGTTCCGCGACGAATTCGGGCCGTTCCGGACGCGGACCGACCAGCGACATGTCGCCGATCAGCACATTGAAGAGCTGCGGCAACTCGTCCACGCGGCTACGGCGCAAGAACGCACCCACGCGCGTAATGCGGTTATCCCCCGCCGCCGCCCATACTGCGCCGCCGCTTTCGGCGTTCATGCGCATCGTGCGCAGCTTCTGAATCTGGAAGGTGCGCCCGCCTTGGGTCACGCGCGCCTGCCGGTAGAACACCGAGCCGCGATCGCCCAGCCAGACTGCGAGCATTCCCCCCAGCAATATCGGCGAGCACACCGTCAGGATGAGAAGGCTGACGGAAATATCCAGGCTCCGCTTCAGCGCACGGTCGAGCGGACCGAAATAGAAGCCGCCCGAATAGAGCACCCAAGTCAGATCCAGCCGCTTGATATCGATGCGGCGGGCTTCCTTCTCCAGAAAACTCATATAGTGCAAAACAGGAAAACCCGCCGTCTTGCATCCGATCAAAGCGTCCAGCGCCATGCCGCGCCGCTCATCGGGCGCGACCACGATCTGATCGGCGCGCGTGCGCCGGGCGAGGTCCAGGAGATCGGCGGAGACCGGCACGATGCGGTTCGAAGCATCGGCCGCCAGACGCGGATCGACGGCGCCAAACACATCGTCATGCACAAAGGTGACGTCATATTGCAGATTGCGCCCTTGGCTCCGCAGGACCCAGACCAAGTCCCAGGCGCGTTTTCCGGCACCGATAACCAGCAGATGCGGGCGGAACACCGGATGGCGCCGCAAGATCAAAAAGGCCAGCCGCCCCAACATGGCGCAACCGGTGAAGGTGACCATCGCCGCGACAAACAAGACCACCAGATTGGGCGCCATGAACAGCGCCGGTGACACCGCCCAGTCCAAGGCGGCCATGGCAAAACCGGCAGCCACAACGCCGATGGCCACCACCAAGGGAATCCGGCGAAGCGATGTGGGCGTGTCCACAATGGCGTCGCGCCGGTAAAGCCCCAGAGCGTAGAGAAAAAGCAGATCGGAAATCGCAAAGATCAGGGCCTGAACCCAGCCCATCTCCACATTCGCGCCATGGGCCGCGAACCAATAGGTGAGAGGCCACAGAATCGCGACCAGCAACGCATCGATGAGGAACAGCGCGAAACTCGCGGTCATGGCACGGGCCAAACCTCTCCCGGCGCGCACGGTTTGCGCCGGGCGGAGACAATATTGGATGCCGGGCGGCCAGACGATTCCCGGTAACGCGGATGTGGCGTGCCGGCCAGGCCGTTCGTTGCGGATGGCGGTGTCATTCGAATCGCGATTGGCTGGCCGGGTTGGTGGAATGTGTCCCGGCAGTATCGCCCACAAATCTTACCACCCGGAAAACGCCGGGGCGGTCAAGGCTGGCGGGGGCCTTCCTTCAGAGCATCCGCGAGAGCCGTCATGGTGTTTGCCAGCGAAAGAAACCATTGCCGGCCGGCGTCGTCCGTCACCTTCTCGGCGTTTAGCTTGGCCTGATCCGCCAATTTGCGATATTGCGCGATCGCCTTGCGCGTATCATCGGTTGGGAAACGATCGAGGGCCATCGTCAAAACCTTCCCGCCTGGCCGGGAATATCCCGAGTGACAGCACCTTGGCGGACGGTAGTGAATCTCCGTCCGCGCAACCAAAAGTCAAGGCAACGCTTCCTCCAAAGAGAGGCGGCATGACGACGCGGCGATGGTGAAGCAGCCCCGAAATCGGCCTTCTGTGGGGGCTTATCGCCGGAAATCATTGCACAATCCTGGTTATCCCGGCTTCGAATGGCGAAAGCACCAAGACCTCGCACAAGGACAAGATCACCCTCATCAACAACGAGACGCTGACGAGCCATCACGGCGTTCCGGCAGAATATCGGGAATGTCGACAATTTCGTCTATGATTCGACGCCGGACGTGCGCAGGCTTGAAATGGTGCAGCTGAGTTTCCGCGCCATCGAGATCGACAATCTGCTGGCGCGAACCAGCGCCGTCGACGATCCCTTCACGGTGACCTGACGCGCCGCGGCTGGAGTTTTCCGCCGCGTTCAATCCCGCAGCGCGAGAATCTTCGTCGCCTGCGCCGCGGCGGAAGCGCGATTCTCGACGCCCAGTTTCATGAAGATCTGTTCCAGATGCTTGTTCACCGTGCGCGGGCTGATGCCGAGAATTTCGCCGATGTCACGATTGGATTTGCCGTTCGCGATCCACGACAGCACTTCCGCCTCGCGCTGGGTCAGGGCCAATTGGTGCCGCAAGACATCGTTGGTGGTGCTGTTTTCGTCTTCGGTCAGACGGAAGAGATGCTCGCTCGGCTCCATGCTGCTCAGATACATGATCTTGAGCTGCGTGCCGCCCGGCGTTTTCACCGGGTGCGCCGACGATTGCCGCTGCCCGGCGCGGATGAGCGCCTTAAGTTTCTCCGACAATTCGGGAGGCAGACCGTCGTGCTGCACATTGTGTGCGGGAAAGGCAGCGCTCAAAAGCTTTTCGGCCTGCAGCGTGGACCAGATCAAGCGCCCCGATCCATCGGTTGCGATAAGGAAGCGCCCCGTGGCATCGAGCGCCGTGCGGGCCCCGTGCGCGACCCGCGCATTGGCGAGATGAATGCGGATGCGCGCCATCAATTCGTCGATCACGATGGGCTTGGTCACATAATCCACGCCGCCCGCGTTCAAGCCTTCGATGACGTGGTGGGTTTCGCTCAAACCCGTCATGAAGATCACCGGCAGATGCGCGGTCTCCGCGTTCGCCTTCAATCTGCGGCAGGTTTCGAACCCGTCCATGCCCGGCATGATCGCATCCATGAGCACGAGGTCGGGCGTCACGTTTTTCAACAGCTCAAGTGCGGTGGCACCATCGATGGCGACCAGCGCGGTGATGTTCGCCTGCTCCAGCGCGCCGGTGAGGAAGCCCAGCGATTCCGGGGAATCGTCCACCACCAGAACAATGTCACGGCGCGGGGTGCTACCACTCATCGTCACGCAAGGTCTCCAGATAATCCACCATTTCCCGCAAGCGGAACTCCCGCAGGAGTTCGCGCAAGGAGGCGATGGCCCCGGCCGCATCCGGCTGATTGCGCTCTAACTCGTCCAGCCGGGCCGCAACGCCGGAGGCGTGGCCGATGCGGCAAAGCGCGATAATACTGTCGATATGCACACTATGGGCGATGTGCGCAAGCTCCGAGGAATCGATGGCGCGCCGTATCGGAAGCGGCAATTCATAGGTCCATTCGAGGCCGAGAAGGTCTTCCAGCCGCTCCAGCAATCGGCGGATATCGAGTGGCTTCACCAGGAACGCATCATGGCTGGTCTCCGAACGGTTCGTGGTCCGGATCTCATGGACATTGGCCGACACCATCACGATGGCCAGCGAATCCTTGAAATTCTGCCGCAGGCTTTGCGCCACCGCCCAGCCGCTCATGCCCGGCATGGAAATGTCGAGCAAGACAAGATCGGGACGGAACTGTGCGGCCTTCTCCAAACATGACGCGCCGTCGAAGGCGGTTTCCAAGTCGAAACCCAGCGGCGCCAGGATGTCGTACAAAAGCTGTGCGTGAGAAATGTCGTCGTCCACGATGAGAATTTTGCGGCGCGGGCCCTGATAACCGCGAATGCGCGGACCTTCGAGCGGCGGGTCGCTGCTTTCGGCCGTGCGCGACAGAAGCAGCCTGACGCGGAAAATGCTGCCCTTGCCGACTTCACTCTCCACCGTCAGCTCGCCGCCCATCAGCGAGGTGAGAAGATGCGCGATGGTGAGCCCGAGCCCGGTCCCTGGAATGGATTGCGTTGCGCTCATGCGGCCGCGTTCGAACGGCTCAAAAATACGATCGAGGTCTTCGTTGGGGATGCCGATTCCGGTGTCGATCACTTCGAAAGTTGCGACCTCGCTGGCATAGCGCACATTCAGCGTGGCGCTTCCGCTTTGGGTGTATTTGATGGCGTTGGACAAAAGATTGAGCAGGATCTGACGCAGCCGCTTGGCATCCACCGTCACATTGCGGGGCAAATGGGCACTGCGGTTGCAGTGGAATTCGATCCCCTTGTTCGCAGCTTGCGGGCGCATCATGTCGACGATCTGATCGAGGAATTCGGTCAAATTGATGGGGCCGGGATTGAGACGGAACAACCCCGATTCCATCCGCGAAATATCCAGCAACCCGTCCACCAGATTGGCGAGGTGCTCGGCGCTGCGCCGCATCACGCGCACGGATTCCAATTGCGGCTTCAGAAGCTGCGGGTCGCGCTCCAGCAATTGGGCGTAACCGAAAATCGCGTTCAACGGCGTGCGCAGCTCGTGGCTGATCCCCACCACATAGCGCGTCTTGGCGACATTGGCGGAATCGGCGCGTTCCTTGGCGCGCTGCAATTGCGCGCCGGTGATCTCATGCGCCTCGATTTCCTGGGTCAGCATCTTGTTCTGGACGTTCAGCTCCTCCTGCGCGGCGCGGCGGCTTTCCTGCTCCAGCACGAGAAACCACGCCGCAATCCCGGAGATCAGCGACAGCGCGCCAAAGGCGATCCCCAAGGCACGCGTGACGGCCACCCCGACCGGTGGCGGCGCGCTGGCGTATTGCTGTCCGATGACAAGAAGAACGGCGCCGATGATGATGACGAAGGGAAGAAAGATGCTGGCGAAGCGTGCGGGCCGCGTCGTGATCTTGTCCGCGATTTTCACCTGCAGGCTTTTTCCCGATCGCGCCGCGAACCGCTCGGGAGGCTGCAGCGCCTCGCGGGATTCTGCGATCGGCCAATTTGCGAATTTCATTGCCCAAGATTCATGCAAAAAACTGGACTTAGCGATGCGGCATCCTCCCGCACGGGCACCTTCTCCCCGCACGCAATAGCCGATTTGGCGCCGGGAATGGCGCGCGGGTGCGGCTATGGGGCGATTGACGTATTCAGAAAATGCCTGAAATCGGCGGTTATCATGCCGATAACAGGAACACCATCCATGCGTCTCCCTTTTCGTCCATGCGCCTTGCGTTATGTTTACCGTGATCGCCGTTTCGCAGCCCCAGCCCGGTTCCACGTGTACGCATGAGAATCGGCATCATAGGCACGGGGGTTGCGGGCAGTCTCTTCGTGGCGGCGGCAAAGGATGTGCGCGGGGTCACCCTGCACGCCTTCGACCGCATACCACCCAACAATCGCGAAGAGGCCGGAACCGGCCTTAACATCGGTCCGAACGCGCTGAAGGCCATGCGCCTTCACGGAGGACTCAGCCTGGATGCCTTGCGGGCGGCGTCGTTGCCCTGGCGCCGCTGGATCATCGCCCTCACCAACGGAACGAAGATCATCGATCTCGATCTCCTGGATGTCGCGGAAGAACCGGGGCTGCGCATCCGCTGGGCCGATTTGTACCGCATCCTGCGCGCCCGAAGCGCTCCGATGACGCAATATGCGCGTTCGCTCGAAGCCTTGGAGCAGGATTCCGAGGGCCGCCTGGTGCCGGTCTTTCGCGAGCCGGCGGGCTCCTTGGTGCGCGAAGGCGCCTTCGATCTTCTGGTCGCCGCTGACGGGCGCTACAGCCGCTTAAGAGAACTCGTCGATGGCGTCCCACGCTCGGTCTATCCCGGTATCGGGACGTGGCGGTTGCTGGTGCGCGATGCCGCCAATACGCCGATCGACGATTACGGCCAATATTTCTGCGGCAATGCGCGGCTCTTGAGCTTTCGTCTGCCCAACGATTGCGTCTATGTGGCGGGATCGTTTCCGCTGGCAGGAACGGGTTCGGTGCCGGATTACCTGAAGACCGCGCGCGCCCAGCGGCGCTTCTTCCAGCCCGAAACCGGCACGGTGAGCCCGGAAGTCGAATGGATGCTGAACCGGCTCGACCGGCATGTCGAGGATATGAACTGGGCGCGCACCCAGGAAATCGAAACGCTGCACCACACGCTTGGCGGACGCGTTCTGCTGTTGGGCGATGCGGCGCACGCGATGTTCCAAACGCTTGGCCAAGGGGCTACCCAAGCCATCGAGGATGCGCTGGTGGCGGCGGCGGTCCTGCGCGAAGAGCCGCAATCGCCGAAAACGGTTTGCACCTCTTACGAGGCGCGGCGGCGCGACCGGATCGAGTTTGCCAAGCATTTGACGCGCGAAGCCACCGATACGCTGTTGGGAAGCGATCCCGTCGCGGGCTCGCTCGCCAAAGCGCAGGAGCCGTTCTTGACGAAACTGCGCCAGCTTTATGTGGATGTGGCGTGATTGGCGCCCGCATCAGCCAAATGCAAGCGGATACGGAATTTTGGCGCCGCCCTGTGCTTCGTCTTGCCGGCGATTTGCGCGAAGGCGAATGCTCGGCGCGGGAATTGCTGGAACATTATATCGACCGCATCGAGCGGCTGAATTCTGAGATCAACGCGTTCGTCTATGTCGATCCGGGAGCGGTGGCCGCAGCCGATGAAAGCGATGCGCGATTGCGCGCCGGCCGCCCGCGCAGCCTGCTCGAAGGCATACCGGTCGCCATCAAGGACAATCTTCTGGTGCGCGATTGTCCGGCGGTCTGGGGCTCCCCACTTTATGCGTCCCATGTGGCCAGTCACGACGAGCTGCCAGTCGCGCGGCTGCGCCAGATGGGAGCGGTTCTGCTGGGCAAGACCAATGTGCCGGAATTCGCGCTTCGGGGGTATACGGACAATGCGGTGTATGGCACCACGCGAAATCCCTGGGACCCCGCGCTGACGCCCGGCGGTTCCAGCGGCGGCGCGGTCGCCGCCGTTGCGGCAGGGCTCGCGCCGCTGGCTCTTGCCACCGATGGCGCGGGCTCGATCCGGCGTCCGGCGGCGCATACCGGACTGGTGGGCCTGAAGCCCACAATGGGACGGGTGCGCCGCGGGCGCGGCTTTCCACAATTGATGTCGGACTGCGAGGTGGCGGGGCCCATCGCGCGCACTGTTGTGGATACAAGGCTGATGTTCGATTGCCTGGCACAGGATTTCGACCCCGCTTTTACGGGACCGGACCGTGCGCGGATTCTGTTTGTCGAGCGCTTCGGAGACGCGCCGGTCGAGCCGGAGATCGTCGAGCGCTGCAGGGAGGTTGCCTCGCAGTTGGAAGCACTCGGCCATACCGTGGTCGATGGCGATTTGCCATTTTCCATCGAGCCTGCGGCATTCGTTCTTCAAACGGTGACAAGTGTGGGCCTTTCGCTGCTCGCCCGCCGCGAGCCGCGCTTCTTCGAGATGGCGTCGGCCGGATTCGCCGAACAGGCAAGGGCGGGAGAGAGCGTGTCCGGCACCGACTATGCCGAGCTGATGGAGAGCATGTTCGATTTCCGCACCCGCGTGTCGCAAGCCTTCGATGATGTCGATTTCATCATGACCCCGGCCACGGCGGCGCAGCCTTGGCCTGCCCGGCAAGCCTATCCGCCGGTGATTGCCGGGCAGCAGGTTGGCGCGCGCGGACATGCCGTTTTCACCGGCTGGGTGAATGCGAGCGGCCACCCCGCCATTGCGCTTCCTGCGCCTCCGGCCGAGAACGGCATGCCCGTCGGATTCCAGCTGGTGGGCGCGATGCATGCGGACGAGGCTTTGTTGAATCTCGCCGAGGAATATGAAGCGGCATTTCCATGGTCCCACCGCTGGCCTGACCTCGCGCTGGAAAACTGATCGCCTTAGCTTTCGATCCGGATCGGCTGCGGCAGCGGACGGAATTCTTCATCGCCGCCGGTGCCGTCTTCCCAGCGCAGCATCAAAAAAATTCCCGGCGCGTTCAATGCCAGGAACCCGTGGTGCCAGACATCGCGGTTGTAATTGATCGCCTGGTCTCCGCGCGCGGCAAAGGCGCAGCCTTTTTCGACAAGCGGCTGCCCGTCCGAAGCGGACGGGAACACCACGACCAGATACGAACCGCCCGAGATCGGTGCGAACATCTGCGACGAGTGGCGATGGCGCTCGATCATGCTAGCGACATAAGGGAGCGAGGTTGGCTCGGTCCGCTGCACCCGCAGATTGGGGCGCGCGGCGGGCCGGTCGCTGAACAACTCGGCAGCGAAATTGCGCCGCGCCATATCGCCCGGACTATACGCCAGCACCTGACCGAATGGTGCAAAAGCGGGGGCGTTCAAAGGCTGGACTTTGATCGTGCTCATGGGCCGAGATCGACAATGGCCGCCACAGGTCCGCTGCCATGCGGCCCCGAATGCATCGCGTCGACCGAGATGAACACCGCCGGATCGCCGATGGCCGCCGTCACCGCGCCGCCGACCGCGGCCTTGGCGTGGCGGTGATAGGGAATGTCCGAATCGTTGAACATCACCTGCCGACGGCCGCGAAGCTTCGCATTCCGGTTCGGTTCGCATTTGATGAACATTGCGACCAGGCGACCCTTGATATCGTCCGCCCTCGGACGATCCGGCAATTCCAGCCCCGCATTGCGGATGGCGCCATAGACGCCATCCATGTCCAGCATATCCGCCATCAACGCGTGCCCGATGCGATAGCGCCCGCCCGCGCCCTTCCGGTTGCCGAGGAGCACGATCTGCGCCCGCGAAAATTCAACGCCGGAGGAGCACGAGGCCACGGAAGAATAAAGGCTGAGATCGCGGCAGATCTGATCGGCCCGCGGCATGACGATTTCGCCCAGGCCTACCGCGACGCCCAACGCGCTGGTGCCATTGGAAATGCCGGAGGATTCCTGGACCCGGCAGGCGACGGTTTGCCCTCGCCGCTCCGCATCGGCCGCGGAATTGACGGTCAAGAGCGGCGTCTTGGTCTGCACGTAATGGACATCGCGCCGATCCTCGATTCCCGCGTCGCGCATAGCGGCCTGCACGCCCGCCGCTAGCTTTTCGATCATCGCGGGACGGCCGATGTCTTCGGGCAGAATTTCCTCACTGATGGCGCCGCCAATGGCGAGCCGCGATTCATCGGGATCACCGGCCACAGCGTTGCGCGCAAACACGGTGGCGTGCGGGCAGATCACGCCGTCGCAGCCGCCGGACCACACCATCGGGATGGCGGCGATCTCCTCCCGGCTGCGCGTTCCGGCCTTGCGCAAGGCGCGGCGATAGGTGAGGTCTGCCAGCGCCCGGCTGAAATCGTTGACGCCGCCATTGCCTTCGGTCTTGCCGATCAGCGCGACGATCGAATCGGACGAGAAGCGCCCGGATTTGAAACAGGCTTCCAGGCCCGAAACGTCCTGCGGACTGGCGAGTTCGAATTTGACGACATCTACGGCCATGTTGCGCTCACCGCGAGAACACGCGGTCGAGCCGCACAAGGCGGCCGAGCACGAACATCGCCACCACCGTCATGGCGATCATCAGCGTGGAAATCGCGTAAACCGTCGGCTCCAGGCTGTAGCTCGCTTCGGCATAGATGCGCACCGGCAGTGTGGTCATGCGCGCGGTGGTGAGAAAGCTCGTGATCGTCACCTCCTCGAAACTGAGCAGCAAGGCAACGATAGCCGCCGCGGCCAGGCCCGGCGCAAGTCCGGGGAGGATCACATGGAAGAAATTGCGCACGGGCCCGGCGCCGAGGCTGCTTGCGGCTTCTTCCTGTGCGCGGTCGAGCTGCTGAACCGAAGCGCGCAACAAGCCGATGCAGAAAGGCAGCGTGATCGTGACGTGCACGGCAAGCAGCGCCAGGAAGGCCGGCAGCGCGGTGACGATCTGCAACAGACGCAGCATGCCGATGCCGATGGCGACTTGCGGCAGCGACAGCGGAAACATCCAGAAGGCCGCAACAATCGGCTTGCCGGAAAAGCGCGTGCGCACCAGCGCGAACGCGGCCGCCGTGGCGAGGACCACCGTCACCACGCTGGTGACGGCGGCGAGTTGCAGCGAAACCCAGAACGAATCGAAATACAGCCCGGTGTCGAACAATTGCCGATACCAGCGCAACGTGAAGGCGCGGAAACCCGCCATTGTCGCCTGCGGCACATCGTTGAAGCTCTGGATGAAAACCAGCGCCAGCGGCAGCAGCAGCAAAACGAAGGCAATCGCGATCAGCACATAGGCGAGTGGCGGAACGATCACGTCGAGAACCGCCGCAACCCAGCGCGGCATGGACCAGGCGCGTGCCGGGCGAAACACCAACCAGGGCGTCAAACGCCCCATGCCCAGCGCGATCAGAGCCGCCGCGACAATGGCAATCAATGTCATCACCAAGGCGAGCGCGGCGGCGAATTGCCCGTTGAGATTTTCCAGCACCTCCTGCCAGACCAGCATGCCGGTGGTGAAGGCTTTCTTGCCGCCCAGCATGCGCGCCGAAACATAGGTGGTGGAGGCCATCAGGAAGACGAAGGTCAGTCCTGCGCGCAGGCCCGGCAGCGACATCGGCAATTCGACCGAAAAGAACTGGACCGCGCGCGAGGCACCAAGACTGCGCGCAGCTTCGAGCACGCGCGGCGATGTCGCCTGAAGCACATCGTAAAGCGCCAGCACCATGAAGGGCAGAAACACCTGAACCAGGCCAACCGCGATGGCGCCGTAATTGTAAAGCATGTTGGAACTTCGCGGCAGGCCGAGCGTGGCGAGCACCGCATTGATGAGACCATCGGGCGCCAGCAATAGTTCGATGCCGAGCGAACGCACCACGACATTGATGAGCAGCGGCACCAGAACCGCAGACATCGCCAGCGGCCGCCATTTCGGGGCCAGAGACACGATCCACAACGCCAGCGGATAGGCGAGCACCGTGGTCGCCGCGCACACGCCAATCGCCAGCGCCGTCGTCTTCAACAGCACGCTGAAATAGAAATTGTCTTCGAAGATGGCGCGGAATTGCGTCGCGCTGGGAATGAACACCAGCGGCGCAAAGGGATCGGATTCAGGCTGCACCGCCATCAGCGCGACGATAAAGAACGGCGCAGCGAATGCCGCCAGCAGCCACAGGGTCGCCGGTGCGGCAAGGGCCGGGCCAAGCCAATTCTTCACCCGGCGATTTCCCGGTTGAAGCGCGTCACCCAGGCGCGCTGGTTGCGGTTGACCACATCCCAGTCGAAATCGACCAGATGGCTCGCGTCCGCCGCGCTCACCAGTTTGGGTTTGAGGTCATCGGGGATGCGCACATTGTCCACGGTCGGCGAATAATAGGTCTCGCGCGCATAGGCGAGCATGCAGGGCTCGCTCAGATGCAAATTGATCCATTCCTCGGCGAGCTGCTGATTGGCCGTGCCCACGGTGATGCAGGCCACATTGAGCGCGGAGGCTTGGCCTTCCTTCGGCGACGCGATGACGAGATTGGGATTGCGCGTCTCGCCATATTTGCGGCTTAAGCTTCCGAACTCGATGGCGATGTCGCAAATGCCGGTGTCGAACATCTGGTAGAGCTCGTCCTGGCTGGAGGAAATCGCCGCGAACGGTTTCAGCTCCTTGATTTTCTGGAAACCGATGTCGATGTTCCGCTCATCGCCGCCCCAGACTTTTGCGCTCATGAGGAGACCCGCCGCCCCTTGCGCCGAGGGAAACGCCGGCCAGGCGATGCGCCGCTTCCATTCCGGATTCCACAGATCCTTCCATGAGGTCACGGGCGCGCGCGCTTTGCGCTTGTCGTAAATGATGGTGACCGGATTGATCGCAACGCCATAGCCGCCGAGCTTGGCGAGCGGGACTAGATGTGCGAATTGCGGAACCGCCGCGGTTGGCGCCTGGGTCACGCGGTCTTTCACCGCCTGACGGCTTTCCGCCATGTTCAGATAAAGGATATCGAAGCTGGGACGGCCGCGTTCGGCATAGGCGCGGGCGCGCCGTTCCGGCGTGCCGCCGAGCACATAGCGCACCTTGCAGCCGAATTTCTTCACCAGCGGCTTTTCGCAATATTCGCGCACCAACCGCTCCTGCACGCCGCCCCAAATCCCGATGATCAATTCATCGCCGGGCTTCGGCGCGGCCGACGCGCTGCGGGCAAAGCAATAGGGCGCGGCAAGCCCTGCCCCGAGCACCAGCTTGCCAAAGCTGCGGCGGGACAGAATCATTGGCCGGTCCATTTCTCGGCAATGCCGGAGGACATGAAGCTGACTCCCCCAGCCAATGCCGATATGGCACAGGCTTCCCCGATGGCAGGCGGCGGCGTGTTGGATGGAACGATGATCCGTATACGTCCAGATGCGGTTTCGACGTCCGTCTCGAAGCAATCGCCGAGATAAATCCGGCTCGCGACGGTGCCGCTCAGGAACAGCGGCCCGCCGGCATTGTTCAATGACAGGCGTGCGCCCCTGAGAACGATGCGCGTCGCGGTCTCCGGTGCGCCATGGCAGATCAGGCCCGGCGCTTCGAAGATGCCTTCGCGCGTCTGCCCGGCAATGATGGTGCGCGCGCCCATGAAGGCGGCGGCGAACGGATCGCCGGGCCGGTCGCACAGCGCTTCCGGCGTGCCGATATCGGCAATGCGGCCTTCGTTCATGATGGCGACGCGGTCGGAGACGGCAAGCGCCTCCTGCTGATCGTGCGTCACCAGGATGGTGGTGATCTTCAAGCGGCTTTGCAGGGCGCGGATTTCCTGGCGCAGCTCGGCGCGCAGATTGGCATCGAGATTGGAGAGCGGCTCGTCCAGCAAGAGGATCGCCGGTTCGATCACCAGCGCGCGGGCGAGCGCCACGCGCTGCTGCTGACCGCCGGAGAGCTGCGCCGGATAACGGCCGGCAAGTTTCGTCAACCCGACCATCGCGAGCGCATCGGCAGCGCGCAGATTGCGCTCCCCCTTCGCGACATGGCGCATGCGCAGCCCGAAGGCGACATTCTCATGCACCGTCAGATGCGGGAACAGCGCATAGGATTGGAACACCACGCCGATATTGCGCCGGTGCGCCGGCAAGGCGGTGATGTCCTGATCGTTGACGAGAATGCGGCCCGCAGCCGGCGTCACGAATCCGGCGATGGCCCGCAATGTCGTGGTTTTGCCGCAGCCAGACGGGCCAAGCAGCGTCAGGAATTCGCCGCGTTCCACCGCGAACGACATATCCTGAACCGCGGCATGGCCGCCATATTCGACGCGAAGCGATTCGACGGTGAGAAACGGGTGCATGTGTTCGCGGCGAACCTTCCCCCTGCGGTTCGTCTCACCCCGCTTTCGCGAACCAGAAATCGTTCCTAACAGAACCGAACCCAAGGCGAACCAACTCTCGTTGCGATTTTATTCTCAAGGATTTGCCGGCGCGGCACCACCCTGATTTCCAAAACTGCGGCCATCTTCCAGAGTGGCGGACATATACTGGCCGCCATGGGACCCGTCTTTCATCGGATGGGCGCGGACTGTGATCTTGTCGCCAGGCTTAAGGCTGTCGGGCTTCATGCCGCGCGCCCCGAGCTGACCCGGCGAACCCATTTCGAACGCCCATTCCGCGGGCTGGCCGCTGGCATCGGCAACGTTGATGCGGATCCAGGAATGCGGATTGGTCCATTCGAATTCCTTCACCGTGCCCGACAAAGTGAGGGTCTTGTCACTGTCGAACATCGCGAAGGAATGATGCGCAAAGGCGGGCGCCGCCACAATGGAAACCATTGCGGCCACGAGGCTGAGGGCTTTCAGGTTCATCGTAATTCTCCAGTCTGATCGAAGGGTTCATTTTGGCGCCCGAGGCCGGTTGTTGCCGAGATCGCGGTCACCCGGATCGTCGTCGCCAAGGGGATAATCGCGGCCCAGCTTCTCGTCATAGCCATAGCCTTCGAGATGAAAGCGGATGGTTTCGACGAAGCGGGCCATGCCGGAATCGAAATGGGCCGGGCTGTTCAAAGGCGCGGAAGCCTGAACGAGATAAAGTTTGCCCTTGTTGAAGAACACCGCGGAATTCGTGTGATCGCCGCCCTTCTCATCCACGCTGAGCGTCAGGCCGTAAACGGAATTCTTGCCCAGGTCCAGCCTGGGAAAGCCTTCCGAAACGACATTGCCCTTGGCGGCGAGACTCGAAAAAGCTTCCGCCATCAGATTGGCGCCTTCGGTCTGCCGGTCGTGAAAATCCACGACCGTCACCTTGTAGGTGACGCCGCCATCCTCGGCCGTGAGGATCGTGTCGGGCATGATCTTGGTCAGCGGCAGCCGGATGCCGGCGCCATAGCTGCCGGTGGTCATTTTGGGTTCGGCGGGAAAGAATTTGGCGATTCCCAAATCGGCGTAGGAATATTCCTTCCAGGCGGCCTGGGCAGGAAGGGACCAGGTCAGCGCGGCGGTAACTAGAAGAGCAATCCCGCGCATGTCCTGACTCCGTGGCTTGGCGAAATTCTCCGCTCCCGCAGGAGCAGAATGTGGAGAAATCCTAAGCGCGAAGGCCCAAGCGGCCCATGGAGCAAATGACGTATAGCCGTTGGCATGGAAGCCCCAGGCCCAATGGGCGGCGGGCACGGATTCCGATCGGCTGCAACCCTGGGGTTGGATGATCGGCGAGCCGGTCCTTGTCAGGATTGCGTGAGCGAAAATGTTTCAGCGCATTGTGCAGAATTCGCCCGGAGTGCCGATTTCCGAAGCGTCTCCACAGCTGAACCCGGACCTCGATTCGGAAAGACTTGCGCAGGAATATCGCCGGCAAGGGCGCATCCATATCCAGACCATACTGACGCAAGCTTCGGCGGAGCGGCTCTATCACTGCTTGCGCGACGAGACGCCGTACAGCCTGTGCTTCAACAGCAAGGATGGGGTGCGGGCGCTCACCGATCTGACGCCGCAACAGAAACTGGAATGCGCCACCGCGGTTTGGCGGCAGGTCGGAATCGACGGGTTTCAGTTCCTGTACGACATGAACATGCTGTCATTCAAAGGCGAGCCTTATCGCAACCCGCAGCATTATTGGGCGAAGGCAGTGGCCTTCCTGAACAGTCCGGAATTTCTCGGCTTCACGCGCGCCATTACCGGAATGGAAGGGATCGCATTCGCCGACGCGCAAGCGACCCTTTATCGCGGCGGGCATTTCTTGACGGCGCATGATGACGACGTTCCGGGCACCAAGCGGCTTGCAGCCTATGTGCTGAGCTTCACGCCGATGTGGCGGCCGGAATGGGGCGGCCTGCTGGAATTTCCCCGCGGCACCAGCACAATCGAAGAAGGCTATGTGCCCGGCTTCAACACGCTCAAACTCTTTCGC
>DATARE010000353.1:0-5570 GCA_036264295.1 Micropepsaceae bacterium
GCTCGCCGCACATCTTGGCCTCGCCATGATCCTATTCGGTTATGTGTTCTGGACAGCGCTGGAGATCAGCGGCACGCAGCGAACACGCGTCGACACCATGGCGCGCTTCGCGCCTTATGGGGTTGGGCTGGTCGCGCTCATCTTTGTACAGATCATCCTTGGCGCCTTCATGGCCGGTCTCGATGCTGGGCGCGCTTTCTCCACCTGGCCGACCTATGCGGGAATGTGGGTGCCGGCCGGGCTTTACGATCTGTCGCCCTGGTGGACCAACCATTTTGAAAATCATGCGCTGGTGCATTTCCAGCATCGCACGGTTGGCTATGTCGCGGCGGCGATGGTGCTTTGGCTTTATATCGCCTGCCGCCGTGCCGGCGCCGACCGGGCAGTCCGAATTGCCGGTATTCATGCCCTGGTGTTGACAGGGTTGCAGATCGCGCTCGGCATATTCACCGTCGTCAGTCAGATCGCACTTCCATTGGCGGCCCTGCATCAGATCTGCGCGCTTGGGGTGTTTGGCGCCGCCCTGTGGTGGGCATACGCTTTGAACGCAGACACCGCACACGCCGTCTGAGCGGCATGTGCGGTGCTGGCAAGGTTGCTACGCCTATTCGGCGGGCATGGCCCGGCGGTGGCTGCCGATGAACGGAAACGCCGGCGAGGGCACGAGCGCGAAGGCGCCATCGCCAATTCCCGCCTGGACGATCAGCGCGATTGCCCACAGCACGGGAAGTTCGGCACCGGCGCCGGTAAAGAAGAAGCCCTTGCGCACCAGCCAGAACTGCGCCGCGCCGACGATCAACGGCATGGTGTAGAGCGCGACCCAGCGCGTGAGGATGCCGGGTATAAGGCAAATGGCGCCGAGAAATTCGCCGCTCAACACATAGAGGATCACCCAAGTCGGATAGCCGGCCATCACCAAACCGTTCCACCAGCCATCGAAGCCGTCCGGGCGCACGTAGAATTTCCAATACAGATGCAGGATCGCATAAACCCCCAGCGTCACGCGCAACAGAAGCGCCGCATAGGGCGCTGTACGCTGGTCGATTGCCATGAAAAAACCTCCCGCCTTTTGTTGCTGGAAGGATACAACCGGGTACCGGCGCGTCAACCGCCCTCGGCCCCCATTCCCTGGTCCAAATCGGCGATCAGGTCCTTGATATCCTCGATGCCGATGGACAGGCGCACCACTTCCGGGCCTGCGCCCGCTTTGACGCGATCCTCGTCCGAAAGCTGGCGATGGGTGGTGGAGGCAGGATGGATGATCAGGCTGCGCGTGTCGCCGATATTGGCGAGATGGCTGAAGATACGCACGCCATTGACCAGTTTCACGCCGCCCTCATAGCCGCCCTTCAGACCGAAGGTGAACACCGAGCCTGCACCTTTGGGGCAATATTTTCGCTGTGCGGCGTGCAGCGCATGCGATTCAAGGCCCGCATAGTTCACCCATGCCACACGTGGATCGGATTGCAGCCATTGGGCGATGCCAAGTGCATTGTCACAATGGCGCCGCATGCGCAAAGACAGCGTCTCCATGCCCGTCAACACCAGGAACGCATTCATCGGGGCAAGGCATGATCCCAGATCGCGCAACGCCAGCGCCCGCGCTGCCACACAGAATGCGAAATCGCCGAAGGTCTCGTAGAAGCGCAGGCCGTGATAGGACGCGTTCGCTTCCGTCATGGTCTTGTAATTGCCGCTCTTGGCCCAATCGAAGGTTCCGGCTTCGACAATGGCGCCGGCGAGCGAATTGCCGTGGCCGCCGAGGAATTTGGTCGCCGAATGCACGACAATATGTGCGCCCCACTCGAAAGGCCGCAGCAGATAGGGGGTTGCGAGTGTGTTGTCGACAATGAAGGGCACGCCCGCATCTTCGGCCACCCGCGCAATGGCTTCGAGATCGCTGATAACCCCGCCCGGATTGGCGATGCTTTCGCAAAAAATCGCGCGGGTCTTGTCGGTGATGGCGCGTTTGAAACTGTCGGCATCGGTCGAATCCGCCCAACGCACCTGCCAATCGTATTTTTTGAAGGATTGGCTGAACTGATTGACCGAGCCGCCATAAAGCTGGCGCGCCGCGATGAATTCTGCACCCGGCTCCATGATGGTGTGGAAAATCAGATGCTGCGCGGCGTGCCCGGAAGAGGCGGCCAGTCCTGCCGTGCCGCCTTCCAATGCCGCGATGCGTTCTTCCATCACCGCGACGGTCGGGTTCATGATGCGCGAATAGATGTTGCCGAAAACCTGCAGGTTGAACAGCGCCGCGGCCTGATCGGCATTTTCGAAAACGTAGGCAGAGGTTTGATAAATCGGTGTGATGCGCGCGCCCGTCGCGGGATCGGGTTGCGCGCCCGCATGCACGGCCAAGGTGTCGAAGCCGTATTCGGCCATCTCAATCTCCCAACACTATCTTTTTCATCTATCGTCATCCCCGGCGAGCCATGCATAGCATGGCGAGGGAAGGGGACCCATTTGGCGAATAATTTCCCTTTCACTCGCGCCGTTCCACCGCTCGGCCGGGAATGACATGTCAATTACGCGCGCTGCAGAGAGCCGCCCGCGTTGAAGGTCGCGTGCTTGCGATTGTCGATGGTACGCCGGTTGACGCCATACCAGCCGATCTCGCCGGACAGGCGTCCATACTCGATCTTCGGACAGCGGTTCATGATGACGGTCAGCCCTGCCGCTTCGGCGCGTTTGGCGGCGTCTTCATTGATCACGCCAAGCTGCATCCACAACACTTTGACGCCCAGGCGCTCTCTATTGGCGATGACGTCATCGGTAATGGGACCGGAGGCTTCGGAATTGCGGAAAATATCCACCATATCCACCGGCGGCGGCACGCCGTTCAAATCCGCATAGACCTTCTGGCCCAGGATTTCCTTTCCTGCGACTCCGGGATTGACCGGAATGATCTTGAAGCCCTTGTCGAGCAGATATTTCATCGCGAAAAAAGACGGGCGCGATTCATTGGGCGATGCGCCGACCATGGCAATGGTTTTCACGCTGCGCAAAATGCGGGCGATCAGGGCGTCGGGGTAATCGGGATAGGTCATCAGCTTTCAGGCCATTTGGGAACACGCTTGTCCAGAAACGCGCCGATCCCTTCGACGGCTTCGGCATGCAGCATGTTTTGTACCATCACTTCGCCGACATAATCATAGGCGTTGGAGAGGCCCAGTTCGAGCTGATGCTGGAAGGCTTGTTTGCCCCATTTCAGCGTCTGCACCGGTTTGGCTGCGATGAAGCGCGCGAGCGCCTGCGTCTCGGTTTCCAGATCCTCGGGCGCCACGACGCGGTTCACGAGGCCCAGACGTTTGGCATCTTCCGCGGAAATAGCTTCACCCGTCAGCAGCATTTCCATCGCCGCTTTGCGCGGGACCGCTCGGGACAACGCCACCATCGGTGTCGAGCAAAAAAGCCCGATGTTCACACCCGGGGTTGCGAACCGCGCCTCCGTGGAGGCCACTGCCAGATCGCAAGAAGCCACCAGTTGGCATCCCGCCGCCGTGGCGACGCCTTGGACCTGTGCGATCACCGGCTTGGGATGATTGGCGATGCTCAGCATCAAATGGCTGCATTGCGCGAACACGCCGCGATAATAGGCCAGCCCGCGGTCAGGCTCGCCCCGATGGGCGCTCATCTCTTTCAGATCGTGGCCTGAGCTGAAAACCGGCCCCTTCGCGGCAACGACAATGACTTTGGTATCCGCATCGTCCACGGCTTCGTCGAGCGTGAGTTGCAGCGCGCGCATAAGACTTTCGGAAAGCGCATTGCGCGCCTCGGGCCGGTTCAGCGTGATGGTGAGAACACCATTGGCGCGGGTGGGCAGGAGCGGGGCAAGCGGGGTCGGGCGGGTCATAGGACTTACTTATCCTTCGCGGCTGCGGGCGCAAGAGGTTGCTGTCCGGAGGCGGTATTCAGTTACCACATAAAGAAATATCAAGAATTCAGGGCCTTTATACCGCATTGTGCTTGACGTATGGCGCGTGTCCGGCTACATGCGCCGCTTCGAAGTTCCACGGTCCTCGCTCTTGCGGGAGTTCTCCATGCAAACCTATTCGGCCAAGGCGTCCGAAATCCAGAAGAAATGGGTGCTGATCGACGCCGAAGGCTTGGTCGTCGGCCGGCTCGCCGCCATCGTCGCCACCAGGCTGCGCGGCAAGCACAAGCCCAGCTACACCCCGCATATGGATTGCGGCGACAATGTCATCATCGTGAATGCCGAGAAGGTGCTGCTGACCGGCAACAAGGTGACGGACAAGGAATACAATTGGCACACCGGCTATATCGGCGGCATCAAATACCGCACCCCGAAGCAATTCCTCAGCGGCAAGACGCCGGAACGCGTGGTGGAGAAGGCAGTGCAGCGCATGCTGCCGCGCGGGCCTTTGGGTAAGCATCAATTCGCGAATTTGCGCGTCTATGCCGGCCCCGATCATCCGCATGCGGCGCAACAGCCCGAAACGCTGGATCTCGTTGCCATGAACCCGAAGAACAACAATTACCGCACAGCGAAGGCAGGCTGACCATGGCCGAGGGAGTTCGCGATTTTTCCGATCTGAAGTCGACGCTGATCAAGGCGAAAACGCCTGAACCGGCGCAAGCCGCGATGGAAGGGCGCCCCAAACTCGACAAACAGGGGCGCGCCTATGCCACGGGCAAGCGTAAGAATGCCGTGGCTCGCGTTTGGCTGAAGCCGGGGCCGGGCCGCGTGCGCGTCAATGACAAGGAAGAGAACATCTATTTTGCCCGCCCCGTGCTGCGCATGATCCTGCGCCAGCCCTTGGTGGCGGCCGGCCGTGATGGGCAATACGACGTCATTTGCACAGTGATGGGCGGCGGTCTGTCGGGCCAGGCGGGTGCGCTGCGCCACGGCATTTCCAAGGCGTTGATCGCCTTTGAGCCAGGTCTTCGCAGCGTGCTGAAGCAGGGCGGTTTCCTCACTCGCGATGCGCGCGTGGTGGAACGCAAGAAATACGGTCATCCCAAAGCGCGCCGGAGCTTCCAGTTCTCGAAGCGCTGATCCGCGACCATCCTTCAATCGACAAACAGCGTCTTGCGGACATGCAAGGCGCTGTTTTCGTTTCCAGGCTCAAAGCTGGACGCGCAGGCCGGCATAAAACGATCGTGGCGTAGCGGGGCTGACGCTGCGGGGATCGCTGGCGCCGGGTGCTTCGCGAATAGGAATCCGATCGGTCGGCGAAAACGTGCCGAACGTCGCATAGTGGGCGTCGAAGAGATTTTCCACGCTGGCAAACAATTCGAGGTGTTCCGTCAGGTGCCATCGTGTGCTGACATCGGCGGTGAAATAGCCAGGAAGCTTGGGATTGAGATTGCTTTCGTCGCCGCGCAGATATTTGCCGTCGGCGGCTTGGACCGCGAGGCTGATGCTCCACGACGGCGTAAACACGTAGATCAGGTTCGCCTTCACGAGATCGCGCGGTACGCCCGGAATGTGATTGCCCGGAACCACGGCGATTTGTCCATTCGCATCGGCTAAGGGGTTTTCGGGACTGTTGAGCACCAGGCCGCTGCGGAACGTCGCGTCGGTGTAGCTGTAGTCCAATCCC
>DATARE010000461.1:0-3146 GCA_036264295.1 Micropepsaceae bacterium
CGATGATCCAATTGTTGGGAAGCTGCTTGTGCCAGGAAGGATCGACTTTGAACTCCGGCCCCTCGGCTGCGGCCGGCAGCGCGGATGCGAGAACGGCGAATGCGGCGCCTAGGCCAAGCAGAAAAGCTTTAGAGCGGTTCCTCATCGATGCCTCCCGAATTGTGCGGATGACAATGCGTCGCCATCCTGGTTTGTCCCACCCGTTTCTACGGCGTCATGCTCGGCGTGAATTTCTGGATTCGCTTACCCGTGTCGACTTCGCCGGTATAGAGATTGCCTTTGGAGTCGAGCGCCATCACATGCACCCAGTGGAATTGTCCGGGCTGGCGGCCGCCATGGCCGAAACTGTTCATCACCTGGCCGTCGGAACGGCGGATCACGCGCACAAAATTGTTCGTGCCGTCCGCGACCATCAGATAGGTGTTGTTCTTATCGGGCCATAGCTGGAGGTCCCAGGTCGAGCCGGATTGCTTGGTGTCCTTGTCGTAGACGAATTCTTTCACGAAGGTGCCATTCTTCTGGAACACCTGGATGCGGTTGTTGGAGCGGTCGCAGACATAGACCAGACCATCGCTCGCGATCTTCACGCAATGCACCGGATTGGCGAATTGCGCCGAAGCGGGATTGTACATCGGGATGTTCTCGTCCGATGCCGGCTTGCCATAGGCGCCCCACATCCGCTTGAAGCCCAGAGTGTCGGCATCGATCACCATCACCCGATGGTTGCCGTAGCCGTCGGCGAGATACAGCTCATTGGCGGGTGCGTCGAAGAAGACATCCGCGACCCGGCCGACGCTGTTGGTGTCCTTGCTGCCGAAGGGCATGGCGCTCTTGCCGAGCTGCTTGACGAATTTGCCCTCGGTGGTGAATTTCAGCAGCATCTGGTCCTTGGCGCCATTGCCGGCGAGGAAGATGTTGCCCTTTCCGTCAAGGCTCAGCGCATGCTCCTGGTCGGGCCAGTCATAACCCTCGCCCGGTCCGCCCCAACCCTTCATGAAATTGCCCGCCGCGTCGAATTCCATCACCGGGGGCGCGGGAACGCAGCATTGGGAAACCGGCGGGCTCTGCGCCGCACCGGCCTCGTCCTTGGTCAGCGAGCGCGGCCGCTGCAAGACCCAGATGTGATCCTGCGCGTCCACCGTCATGCCGCCGACCTGGCCCATGATCCAATTATTGGGCAGTTGCTTGGGCCAGGAAGGATCGACCTTGAACTGGGGTCCCTCGGCCAAGGCCTCAGATGCCGCGAAGGCAAATCCCAAAAAAAACACAGATGCGGCAAGTGTCGTGCAGCGTGACATCGGCATGCAATTCCCCGAATTTGCCGTGGAGAATTTTCTCCACGATGGCGCGCGATCGATATGACGTCTGCGCATATTAGCGGTTTGCGGCGTGTAGATTCAAACGGAGTATGCCGCGCGCGAGCAATTATTTTGCATGTTAGATTGCCCGAAAGGGAGCCCTCATGCCCAGAGATGTGTTGATCAACGCCGGAGCGGGCGAAGTGCGTGTCGCGGTCTTGGAAGACGGCGTATTGGATCAGCTTTGGCTCGAACGCACGCTCGGCCTCGAGGAAACGCCGGGCCGCAAACGAGATCGCGCCGCGGCCGGCGCGCGCAGCATCGTCGGCGACATCATTCTGGGCCGGGTGCAACGCGTGCTGCCGGCCATGCAGGCCGCTTTCGTCAATGTGGGCCTGGACCGCGCCGGGTTTCTCGCCGCGCGGGAAGCCAGGCCGCGTACCGCCATTTTCCGTGACGATCCGTATACAGATGAAGATCGTCAGCTGCGCATCTCCGATTTCGTGCGCGAAGGCGAAGAGATCATGGTCCAGGTGGTGAAGGACCCGATCGCCGAAAAGGGCGCGCGGCTTTCCGCCAACATCACCATTCCGGGGCGGCTGCTCATCCTGGTGGCGAATTCGCCGGGGGTGGCGCTGTCGCGGCGCATCGAAGAAGAGACCGAGCGCGCGCGGCTGACGCAAATTGTCCAGGATTTCGCGAACGACCGGACGGGCGAGCTCATTGGCAGGGCGGGCTATATCCTGCGCACGGCCGCCATCGGCGCCAGCGAATCCGAGCTGCGCGAGGACGCAGAGCGGCTCTGCTCGGTCTGGAGCGGCATCGCCACCCAGCGCAGAAGCGCTTCGAGTCCGGCGATGCTGCATATGGACCTTGGCCCCGTCGAGCGCGCTTTGCGCGATGAGGTGGACGGGAGCGTAAGCAGCGTGCTGATCGACGACCGCGAAGCGGTGGCGGTGGCGCGCCGCTATGCCGGCCGCGCGATGCCGGACTTGCGCGAACGCATCCAGTTTCATGACAGCCGCACGCCCTTGTTCGAGGCCTGGGGCATCGAGGACGAAATCGCGCTTCTTGTGCAGCCCCGCGTGCCTTTGCTTTCCGGCGGCTGGATCACCATCGAAGCGACCGAGGCGCTCACCGCGATCGACGTCAATTCGGGAAGCTATATCGAAGCGGGCGGTCTGGAAGAAACCAGCCTCAAGGTCAATATGGAGGCAGCCGAAGCCATTGGGCGGCAATTGCGCCTTCGCGGCATAGGCGGGCTGATCGTGATCGATTTCATCCATCTCGCAGCGAAAGCCAACATCGATCGCGTGCTCGACGCGCTCAATGTTGCGAGCGCCAAGGGCCGCGTGCCGAGTCAGATTCTCGGCATGTCGGAATTCGGACTGGTGGAAATGACGCGCAAGCGCGTGCGCGATCCTTTAGCGACGCGGATGACGGAAAATTGCCGCCGCTGCGACGGGCATGGCCGGCGCAAAACCGTGGAGACGGTGGCCGTCGACATGATGCGCCGCGTCGAGCGCGCGCATGCCGCTGCGCCGGGGAAGGAAATCGTGCTGCGCGCGGCGCCGGTGATGGCGCGCTGGCTTTCCTCCCATGAGGACGAATTCCGCGCGGCGCTTCTAAAGCGCGGCATCGCGCGGCTGCGCATCGAGGCCAATACCGAACAGCGGCGGGAAAATTTCGACGTGGAGACGATCGGCTAAGGGCCGCGTGCGTATGGCTGAGACTCGCTTCTGTCCGATTTGCAAAAAACCGCTGCCGCAAAACGAAGCGGAAGCCAAGTTCCGGCCATTCTGTTCCAAGCGCTGCGCCAACATCGATCTCGGGCGCTGGCTGACGGGA
>DATARE010000505.1:0-3024 GCA_036264295.1 Micropepsaceae bacterium
GGCCGGCTGATCACCGGTTTTCCGGGCGGCACAGAGGTGCTGCTCTCGATGCAGCGGCGCGAAGTGGATGGCCGCTGTGGCTGGTCGTGGTCGAGCCTGGTCTCGCGCGACAAGCATTTCCTCGACGACAAGCTCGTGACCGTGCCGCTGCAATTGGGGCTGGAGAACAATCCCGACATTCCCAATGTGCCGCTGGTGCTGGACCAGACCAACGACCCGAAGCAGAAAGCGGCGCTGAAGCTGATCTTCTCGCGCCAGGTGATGGCGCGTCCCTTTGCGGCGCCGCCGGGATTGCCGCCCGACCGCGTGAAGGCGTTGCGCGATGCCTTCGATGCCACCATGAGAGACCCGGACTTCCTGGCGGAAATGAAAAAGCTCGATCTGGAAGTGCGGCCGCAATCGGGTGCCAAGGTCGAGCAGCTGGTGAAGGAAGTGTATTCCTATCCGCCGGACGTGGTGAAAATCGCCGCCGATGCCATCAAGGCGGCAGGGCCGTAAGTTCGGCCTCACCCTTCGACAGGCTCAGGGTGAGGAACAATATTATTCCTCATGCTGAGCTTGTCGAAGCATGAGCTTGTCGAAGCATGAGGACTGGCCCGAAACGTTTACCGGACGCGTTCGCTGCTGCCGACCGTCTTGTAGCGAATGCGCGTTCCATCCTCGTCGAGAATTTGCAGCGAGGCCTGGAACTGCGCCGGCGGCGGTACGTTCAGCGGCGTGTTCGCCTGCACGATATAGAGCCGCTTCTCCGCCGACATCAGCACCTCTGCCAACAGGCGGCGATTGTCGGGCGTCTCAACCGTCAGCCGCCAGCTCGCCATCTGATCGATATTGTTGGCCTCGTCATATTTGACCTTGCCCTTGGTGCGGAGCGCAGCCGCCGCATCCGCAATGGCTGTCGCCTGTTCATCGGGCGCGGACATGTAATCGACCACCGTCACCGAATAGATTCCAGCCGAGCGCGTTCCGGGAGGCGCTTCCGCGGTGAATGTGCGCGAAGGCAGCGTCGTCCCTTTCGGGGTTTTGTACGGCATCTCCTGCTTGGTGGGATCGCCGGGGAAATTGACGGTGAACCGGTTTTCGCGGTCCGACCATTCCGACCAGGTTTGGGCGTGCGCGGCGACCGAAACCAACAGAGCCAGCACGGCAGGAATGACACCCAGAAAGCGCATCGAAACTCCCCTTTGTGGTTTTCCCTGGGTCGAACAATGCCACAAAGGCGCGGATTTGTCGTGCCCACGGATTAGCCGCCTCCCCACACGCGCGTCGGAAAACATGGCGCACCGGCCTGGTTCTGACTATCTTTCCTCTGCGCGGCTTGGCGGCACAAGGACGGTTTCACACGTGGCGGAGTCTCCGGCCCCCAACCAGACGGGGCCCGCACCAAGCGGGCCGCTGCGGCGGATGTGGAAATCCTTCGCGGCCATTGTCGCGGGCGCCGGCATCGTCTTCGCGGCCATCGGCTACATTACCGACGGGGCGCAGTTCTTCACCCACATCGAAGATTATTTCCAAGACCGTTCCGAACAGCGCGCGCTGATCGCCACGGCCGACGATCGCCTCGCCCACGGCGATTTCCAAACCGCCTGGGCCGCCAATGGCAAAGCCAAGGCGCTGGCGCCCCGGGATGAAGCCGTGGCCGCGCAACAGGCCCGCATCGCCATGAAGTGGCTGGAAGACGTGCATGTGAGCTCCACCACCGGACCCAAAAGCTTCACCGAAGTGGCCGATCCTTTGAAGGCCGCACTGCTCGAAAGGCTGCCCGCGACCAAGGGACGGGACCATGCCGATATCCGCGCCCATATCGGCTGGGCGAATTTCCTACGCTATCGCGATGGCAGTCCCAAAACCGACATCGCCGAAGAATTCGATGCGGCCATCGCCGAAGACCCGGACAATTTCTATGGCCACCTGCTGCGCGGCTTCTGGAGTCTGTGGAACGGCGACATCGCGAAAGCCCGCCCCGATCTCGCCATCGCCATGCAGAGCACCGTCGATCCGGCCTATTCGGACGGCATGATCATGGCCGGGTTCACCAACAGCACGAGCGATGATTTCATGGCCGCCGCCATCGAATATGCGGACAAGATCCGCGCCGCCGGGCGCATGATCGACGATCACGCCAAAGGCCAGCTCCTTTGGTATTATTCCATGTGCCTGCACGACAAAAATCTGCTCGCCGCGTTCGGGAAAACCTTACCGGCGAATGAACAGATCGCGTTTCTTGGCTGGCTGAAACAGGGTGACGTCACGGCTTCCAACAAGCGGGCTGCGGATTATTTCATCGCCTATTTTTCCGAACAGGACGGGAAGAAGGACGACGCGCTGCGGCTCTACAACGAGATCGTCAACACCTCGCAAGACAAGCGCAACGAAATCGTGGCGGTGATGGCAGCGGCGGACGCCAAACGCCTGCAAAAGCGGTAACGCGCACGCGTAAGGCGGGCGTCGTTTCCGCTGCCTGAATTAACTCCGTCTTATATGAAGGAATGCTTCAATAGCTCGGTAAGGATTTCAGGGGGCTATTGCAAACATGAGCGGAGAACGATTCGCCAGCCTGAGCGCGAGCCTGCTCGTGCGCAAAGGCGAGGCGCGACCATCGGCGATCATGCCGCCGGCGTCCTTCGCGTTTTCGCAGAAATCCAATGCCGAGCCCGCCGCCCCGCGGCCAAAAATGCCCGCCTCTTCCACCCGGACGTCCGAATCCAAGCGGCGTGCCGATCTCACCGCCAAGCGGAACACGGCCATTGTCCTGCCGCCGGCGGATTCCGACACCATCGGTTTCATCGCGGTCAAACGCGGCGTCACGCGTTCGCAGCTTTTGCGTTTGGCGCTGGAAGGCTGCGGCGATACGGTCATCGTGCCGGTCGCGGTCGAACAATGCAGCAATGGCAGCGTCACTCTGACAGTTTCGGATTCGGCGGAAAATTTCGTCCATGACGAAGACGCCGATGGCTGGGTCGGCAATTGCGGGTCGTTTCTCACCGGCGATGCCGATTTGTTTGCCGATGCGACGGGCTGGTG
>DATARE010000514.1:0-1891 GCA_036264295.1 Micropepsaceae bacterium
CCGAAACCCATCTCCGCCGACAATCGCTCGTTGCAACAAACTCGCTTCCAGGGTAGCGTTTCTTGCAACCAATTCTCGCATCGGTTGTATTTCGCGCCAAGCTTCGCATGGGTCCCAAGGTACAGTCATCATCATCATCCCGAGGATCCAGCCACCTGAACATCGCGCGAACACCCCGGAACCATTGCTGCGCGTAAGGTTGCTGGGCCAGATGCGCGCCGAGGACGCGACGGGAAGGAGCGTCCTGCCGCGCTCACGGAAAACCCGGGCGGTGTTGGCAGTGCTGGCTCTGGCAGGATCGAAGCCAGTCCTGCGCAGTCGCCTGACCGCATTGCTGTGGAGCAGCCGCGCGAAGGACCAGGCCCGCGGGTCCCTGCGACAATCACTGCACGAACTGCAACTCGCCTTGGGACCGATCGCACGCGCGCTGCTGCAAGCCGACCGCAATTGCCTCATGCTCCTCGATGATCGTCTGTGGGTCGATGCCTGCGCGCTTGCCCGAGCCACGGTTTCCCAGCCGGCAACGCTGGATCTGTTCCAGCCAACGTTGCTCGACGATCTCAGCGGGCTTGATCCGGCATTCGACCTTTGGCTGGCGGCGGAGCGCCAGCAAGTCGCTCAGCGAGCGCGGTCGGTGGCTGAGGGACTTCTCGCCGTCCAAAGCGAAATCATTGGCAAGATCGCTGCCGCCGAACAATTACTGTCGATCGACAGGGTCCATGAGGGCGCTTGGCAGGCGCTGATCCGCGCATACGGTAATCAGCGCGATTATGCCGCCGTCAGGGTTGCCTTCGAGCGTTGCACTGCCAGCTTGTCACAAGCCGGTCTGCCGGTTTCGGACGAGACACGCGCGCTTGTCGAAAGCATGACTCCTGCGCAGTCCGGCAATGCCCGCAAAACGCAGCGCCGCGGCATGGCATCGGGTATTCGACTCGCCATTCTGCCGCCGCGCCCGTTGGACAGTAATGGCTTGGGTGGCCTCTTCCTCGGTCTTGCCGAGGAGATAACTGTCGCGCTGTCGCGGTTCCGCTGGATTTCCTGCATCGTCGGCACGACGTCGGCCATTGGCGCGGGCGATGGGAAGCCGGCTGGGGCAGCGCGGAAAGAGCACAGCGTGGATGTTGTCCTCGACAGTACATTACAGTGTTCGGGGAAGCGCGTCCGGATTATCGCCCGCCTGCTTGATGTCCATTCCGGGGGCAGGGTGATCTGGGCGCGTTGCTTCGATAGGGAGCTGGCCGACGCACTGACGCTGCAAGGCGAGATCGCCGCTGAACTGGCTGCGCAGATCGATCCCGAGTTGCTGCTGCGTGAAGGCGATCGGCTGGTTGCCCGCAATACCTACGACCGCACCGCGCACGATCTGGTACTCCGAGCGATTCCGGCGATCTACCGGCTGGAACCATTGGGTTTCCACGCCGCGGGGGAACTTCTGGCGTCAGCCGTGGAGATTGAGCCCGGCAATGCGGCAGCACACGCCTGGTGGGCCTACTGGCATCTGTTCCTGGTAGGCCAGGGCTGGGCAACGGATCCGGTGACAGCGACACTCCGCGCCGGCGAGTTGGCGGAGCGGGCCGTTACACTCGATCCAGGCGATGCGCGGGCCCTGGCGCTGGTCGGACATGTCCGCGCATTCTTATACAAGCGCGCCCAGGAAGGCTGCACCCTGCATGAGCGAGCGCTTTCGCTGAATCCGAACCTGCCGTTGGCGTGGTGTTTCTCAGGTCTCGCCCACAGTTACCTCGGGCACCACGAGGATGCGATCGAGCGCATCGCTCAGGCGCAACGGCTCTCGCCCCATGATCCACATGCGTTCTTCTTTGATATGGCGCTGATGATGCCGCATTTCCTGCGCGGAGAATTCGACAATGCGGCAGCCATAGGGCGGCAG
>DATARE010000544.1:0-3828 GCA_036264295.1 Micropepsaceae bacterium
CCTCGCCCTGCCATAAGGGATTGGGCGCCGGCGGATATTCCTCCGCCGCCCAAAGCCGTGCCGCGAGCAGGCTTTCGTGTTCCGAATAGCACATGCCGCGATGATCCAGCGCGGTGATCACGCGCTGACCGCCTTTGAGCCCTGCGGTGACGCGGTGCTTGTCTTCCTCACGCCTGCTCCAGTCGCAGATATGCAGGCGCGCGTGAACACCGATGCGCGTGGCGGCGGCGAGATCGGGCGCAAGCGCAAGGGCCTGGTCGCTGTCGGCGATGGCTCGCGAAAATCGCCGGAGATTGGAATAAGCCCGCGCCCGGTTGACCCAAATGTCGGGATCGGCAGGATTGTGTTGCAGCGCTTTCTCGAAAAACGGCAGTGCTGCTTCTTCCTGCTTCAGCCGGATCATCGTGCCGCCGCGATTGTTCAGGGTGGTGGCGCTGTCCGGCGCAAGCGCCAATGCCTTGTCGAAACAGCCAAGCGCCTCCTGATAGCGCTTCAGCGCGGCGAGCGCGCTGCCGAGATTGTGCCACGCCGCGGAATTCTTGGGATCGGCGCGCACGGCGCGTTCCGAATCGGCGCTGGCCTCGTCAAAGCGTCTCAGCCGCAACAACACGCTCGCACGGTTGGTCAGCGCTTCCCCATTGCCGGGAATGATGGCAATGGCCGTGTCCAGTGCGGCCAAGGAATCGTCGGTGCGGTTCAATTCGCCCAGCGCAATTGCCTTGTCGATCAAGGCCTCGACATGGCGTGGCTCGCGGGCGAGGATTGCATCGAATGCCGCCAGCGCCTCCGCGCTTCGTTTCAACATGCGCAAGGCGCGTCCGCGGCTGTGAAGTGCGGCGACATTTCCGGGATCCAGCACCAGCGTCTTGTCGAAATCCGCCAAGGCTTCCTTGTCGCGGTTCAGCTTGGCTAGCGCCGTGCCGCGCCCGAAATAACTGTCCGGAGAATTGGGGTTTAGCGCAATCGCGCGATTGAAACTCGCCAGCGCATCGGCGTGCCGGCCGAGTTCGGCTTGCGCATTGCCGCGATTGTTCCAGATGATCGCGGCTTGCGGTTCCTTGGCCAGCGCCTGTTCGTAGCTCGCCAACGCATCCGCGTAGCGTCCGAGTTCGAACAGGGTATTGCCGCGATTGAGCAGCAGTTCGGCCGAGGGCGGCACGAGATGGAGCGCGAGGTCATAGCTCGCCAGCGCATCCGCAAACCGCCCCATCTGCGCCAGTACATTGCCGCGGTTCACCATGGCGGGCGCGTAATCGGGCTTCACGCCCAGAGCGCGGTCAAAACTGGTCAGCGCATCCTTGTGCCTGCCAAGCGCCTGCTGCACGCAACCCCGATTGTAGAGCACATCCACCGACGCCGGATTGATCGTGAGTGCACGTTCCATGATGCGGTCCGCATCGCGAAGCTCGCCGCGCTGAAAATGCAGATAACCCAGCATCTGCAGCGCACCCAGATGGCGGGGATTCGTGCTCAGCACCTGGTTGTAAAGCCGCGCGGCCTCGGCGAATTGCCCGGCCTGGTGCAGGCGCCAGGCATTCTGGAGAATGTGATCGTTCATGGTGACGGCAATCGAAGCATAATTACTCCGCGGCCGCGACTGCAAAGCTTGCCGGCGATTCGCCGCGGGCAGCGCGCTCCCACATCGACGCATAGGCAGCTTCGAGGTGGCGGGTGAAGCGCGCCGTGTCGAACAGCGGTGCGGTCGCGCGGTTGCCAGCGAGTTTTGCCCTTATGGCGCCGAGCGCGGCCGGATCCCGGGCGAGGTTCAGCGCCATGGCTTCATAAGCGGCCGGTGTTTCGGCAATCAATTCGGGAAGACCGGCCGCTTTCAGCGCGCTTGCCGCCACGCGTCCGGCAAAGCTGGCCCCCATGAGCGTGAGCACAGGAACCCCTGCCCACAGCGTATCGACCGCCGAACTGTGCGCATTGTAGGGATGGGTGTCCAGAAACAGATCGGCCAATGACAGGCGCGCCAAATGCGCAGCCATATCGGCAATCGCGGGCGCGAACACCAGCCGCTGCGGCGCCACGCCAAGGTCTTCGGCGGCGCGCATCAGATTGCGCTTCGCGGCGGGTTCGTGTTCCCGCAGCCACAACACGCTGCCATCGATGCCGTGCAGAAGCCGCATCCAGCAATCGAACATCGCTGGATTGAATTTGTAACTGTTGTTGAACGAGGCGAACACGAAACCCGATGCGGGTAAGCCGGCGTGCGTTCGCTCTGGAACCGGCCCCATCTGCGTCTGCGCAAAAGGCAGATAGCAATGCGGCAGATGGACGACACGCTCGGTGTAGTAAGGCTTATGGTCTTCCGGAATCACGGTCGCGTCGGCGAGAATATAATCGAGATAGGGTGCGGCCATGGTGCCGGGAAAGCCCAAATAATTCACCTGCACCGGCACCGGGCGGAGCGCGAAGATCGCGCTTCGGCATTGGCCGGTATAGCCCATCAGATCGATGGCGATATCGGCCTGGATGTCGCGCAGAAGGCCCGCGATTTCACTATCGTTCATCCGCTGCGCATCGATGAAGCGGTCGAATGCGTTTTCCAGACGGCGGCGTATCGGGGTTGATTCAGTCGGGCCAAACGACACCGCGATGGTCTCGAACCGGTTGCGATCATGATGTTCGAACACATCCGCCATGACATTGGCAACCACGCCGTTATGGAATTCGCCGGAGACATAGGCAAGCCGTATCCGTTTGTGCGGGATACGGGGGCTTTGCACGAGCGGTCTTGGCGCGGGGGGACAATTGTGCTCCATCCAGATTTGCGCAGCCCGCAGATGTTGTGATGGCGAATCCGACAGCGCCTTCACATTGAATGGGGAAATCGACCGCTTGCCCGCTGCCAGCGCCTTGGAAATGCTCTCGATATCCGCATTGAGCCCGCGCCAATTGCAGCTTTGCAGCTTGCAATGAACCAGAACGCCGCGCGCATAGGGATAATCGGGGTCGCGCGCCAGCACGGCCTCGCAATCGCGGATAGCCTCGTCAAAATGATTCAGGATCGCGTGCGCATTTCCGCGATTGTACAGCGCATCCACGCTGTCGGGATTCAGCGCCAAAGCGCGGTCAGAGGCCCGGATCGTGTCCTGACGCCGGCCAAGCCGCATCAGAACCGTTGCGCAATCTTCCCATGCCGCGGTGAAATCGGGCTTGAGTTGGAGCGCCTTTTCCAGGCTCGTCAGCGCGTCTTCCAAACGCCCCAATTGGGCCAGCGCGGTTGCCCGGTTGCGCCAGGCTTCAAAATAATTCGGCGTAACGCCAAGCGCCCGGTCGTAACTCGCGACGGCGTCCTTTTCTCGTCCCAATGCCAGCAGCGTGTTGCCGCGATTGTTCCAGCTTTGCGCATGTGTTGGATGGGCCGCGATCATCTTCTCATAGGCAGCCAGCGCTTCCTCATGCCGGCCCAGACTCGAGAGCGTCGCTCCACGCGCGGCAAGCGCCTCCCGGAACCCAGGCTTGATGGCAAGCAGGGAATCGAAACGGTCGAG
This sequence comes from Micropepsaceae bacterium, assembly GCA_036264295.1. Taxonomy (GTDB): domain Bacteria; phylum Pseudomonadota; class Alphaproteobacteria; order Micropepsales; family Micropepsaceae; genus CAIYRG01. The sequence goes on from DATARE010000544.1 coordinate 3,498, forward strand.
CGCGTCGCCAAAGGCTCCGCGCTGAAAATGCACCGAGCCGAGCAGATAAAGCGCGTCCCCCTGTGCGGGCTCGCTGCGCAATATGTCTTCGTAAAGCCGCGCCGCCTCGTCCAATTTGCCGGCGCGCTGAAGGCCGAGTGCCGTTTGAAGAAGAGCGCCGTTCATGGCGCGATGATATCGCGGACCGCGAAACTGGCCGGCGCCTCGCCGCGTTGGTGGCGTTCCCACATGGACACAAAGGCCGCCTCGAGATTGCGGGTGAAGCGCGCGGTACCAAACAAGGGCTGTGTTGCGCGGTTGGCTGCGAGCTTGGCTTTCAGCGCCGCGAGCG